>PXDL01000070.1 GCA_003566395.1 Balneolia bacterium
CATAAAAACCTTGCGGGTTCATCAGGGTAATATCGTGATTGAGCGGAAAGGCATTTATGCGATAGAAAATTACATCATGGCGCGGCGGTTCATGTATATGCAGGTGTATCTGCACAAAACGGTAATAAGCGCCGATATGCTGATTCGCTCGGTTTTTCGTCGTGCCGCTGACCTGGTAAAGGACGGTTATGATCTCTCGTTTCCATCGGTGGCGATGCGTTATTTTCTGGAAAAACGTCCGAGTGCAAAGAAAGGCATCACCCCGGAATTGTTGCAGCATTATGTGCTGCTCGATGATAATGATGTGCTTATCTGCCTCAAATACTGGCAGCATGAAAAAGACCCGATTCTCTCCGATCTGTGCCGTCGTTTCCTGAACAGAGGGTTTTTCAGAGCAACGCCTGTGACCGAAATCCCCGACGAAGCTGAAATGGAGCGTCTTCGTAAGGAAACATCGGCAGTGCTGCGCGGGCTTCGGATGCCCTTTGATGAGCACAGCGCTTCCTATTATCTCGGCACCTTCCGGACCCACAGCGAAGCTTACAAATATAAAAATGAGAGCATCTACATTTTGGATCATCCCGGCACGGCTGTTGAATTTTCCAAGGCCGCCGACGCCCGCCATATCGAAGCCCTCAGCCGCCCGGTCGTCAAAGATTTTGTGATACATCTCAAAGATGTGAAGATGTAGGTTTTTACAAAATATACAGTACTAAGTCCGTCTGTTGTTGCCGTAAGCCGATTTACAGAATCGACGCCATTTCCACCTGATAGAGTTCTTCCATCAAACTATACAAGCTGCGGTCCTTTGACTTCAGCACTCCGGGGATGCCGAAAAAGGTTTCCGTAGCAACGGCGAAAAACTCGGCCGGATGTTCCGCACCGTAAGGATCGAGCAGGGGGGGGCGGCGGCATTCCACAAGATCGGTAAAGGCTTCAAAATGAGGGGCGAATTTTGCAATCCAGGGGTAGCCTCCGTCGTCGTCGTTTATCAGCATGGCTTCGGTTCTTCGGGTGATGCTCAGCTCCTGATCAATCTGATGGGCGAATTCGTGAAAAACGAGATTGGTGTAGATTCCACGTCGGGTGCCCGCCTGCTGAATTTCTTCCCAGGAGAGCACAACGGTGCCGCCTTCCCAGCTCTCCCCGCTGCGCACCTCATGACCGCTGCTGACGATCCCGCCCTCATATTCTTCCTCCACGGTAGCCACATATTTCTGCGGATATACCAACACGGAATCCAGATGCGGATAGTAATCGCTGATGCCTCCGGAGATCATCAGGGCCGCCTGAGCGGCAATTATCCATCGGTGCTCGTCGGTAAGGGTGAGGCCGCCGCATCCTTCCAGATGTTTTTCGTGAAGCAGAATCTGCATATCACACGAAACCTGCGCCCGGAGCTTTTCATCCATGCGGCCCCAGAACGGGAGGCGTTCGGAAAGCAGCTTCAGGCAGCTATCGGGCAGCGGCTTCTTTTTAAGCGAAGCGCGTCGGGAAGATTTGAAAAGCATAGAGAAAATCGGGCGTTTAGAGGCGTATGGGTAATGTTGGTTTGGATAAGATAAAGGTATGCTAAATGGCGGCCGAAATTTTTTTGGAATAAATACTTGAAATACTTAGTTTACTTGTGTCCTGAAGTAAAACTAAAAATACTAAATTATTATGAAGTATTATAAAATCGAAGTAGATGAAGAAGTTTTTGAATACTTGAAAAATAAAGCAGAGCCTTTTGTTGATACTCCTAATTCTGTGTTGAGGCGAGAATTAATAAACACAGACAATAAAGCTGAAAAATCAATTGGCACTTTGAGTAGTTTTCCAGACTTGTCCGAAGGTATACCTACAGCTCTAAAACAAACTTTGGAAGTCATTTTCTTAGTCAAAGAGAAAGGGATGTCTCGTTCAGAAGCCACAAAGCTTGTAGCAACCAGACACCATGTTGCAACTCAAACTGTTTTAGATAAATATTGTCGACAATTGGATAAAAAAGCCTATGAGATAGACAGATTATTGGGTGACTCTAACATTAATAACTTTAAGAATCTGCTAAACCAAAAATTCACAAATCATAAAATTGACATTAACGATTTTTTTGAAAAATTAAGTCGAAATATGAATTAATTGGAGCTAATCATGAATAATGAAATCGAAATTTTTGCTGAAGCTATAGGAGCAACAACTCCTAAACCTGATTCAGAGAATTAAAGGCTTTTCAAATCGTTTTTTCGTCGTGATAATTACTTCCGTCATAAGCAAGGAACATTGATTATCAAAATTAGCAGAACAGAAAAACCGTTTTGGGGTGTTGGAAAAAATTACATAGATCTTCTCAATGAATTGGGAGGTAACTTTTTTTTGGTATTACTTGATTCTAAAAGTTCGGGCTACTTCTATTCAAAAAAAGAGCTAAATCAAAAGGTTGAAAGAAATGAATGGCGACTTGGTAGCAATCAGAATTTCAAAATAAATCCATCTACATTAGATGGAAAAAATGTATTTAAAAGTATTGACCAATTTCTGTTAAAACTGGAGCCTCTGTGATTTACAAACATACCCGCTGTTCAACAAAAAAGCCCTCACGCTTTCACATGAGGGCTTTTTTTAAGGACTAAATTGAAATCTGTGTTATACTAAAATCCGCTTACTTAACCAGCATCATTGAACGGGTCTGAATGCTATCACCGGCGGCGATTCGGTAGATGTACATGCCGCTTGAAAGCCGTGAAGCGTCAAAGGTTACGGTGTGGAAGCCGGCGTTCATTCTGCCGTTCACCAGAACCTCTACGCGCTGACCCAGCAGGTTGAAGACCTCCAGCCGCACATCAGTTGCTTCCGGCAGGGCGAAGTTGATCTGAGTAGTCGGGTTGAAAGGATTCGGGTAGTTCTGCTTTAGCTCAAAGGCCGTAGGACTGTCGTTTTCCGGCTCTGTGGATGTCGGCTGAGCCACCACTACCTGACCGGATACATGGTAAAACTCGTTCCAGAATCCGCCGCCCTCCTCATGGTAGCCACCGTACACAAAGCTGTGATTTTCCAGCTGAAAACGTGTGGCGAAATAATACTCACCCGGTTCGAGGTGGGCGCCGGATGTGGCTGTAAACTCGGCTGATTCATCGTGTATTTGGTAGAGACTTCCTTCTACCCATACCTCGGTTTCCCATAATCCGGGATGCACATTCTGCGTATGGAACCCAACCCACATGCGTATTGGGGCATCATCAAGGTTCATGGTTTCATCCATAGCCTGTACCAAACCATGCGTGCTGAAGTCCTGTCCCTGCACGATTTCTATTTCATCAGGATAGAGCAGATTGACCCAGCGCAGACCGCTTTCTGTTTCGGTAACTTCCAGGGTGACCGGAATTAGCGCTTCAGGAGTAAGAGGTGAGTTGGTTGTTATGCGCAGATTCACATTGTATTCACCGGGATCCAGATCGGTGGCATCAAGCATTAGGATGATATCTTCAGATTCCCCGGAGGCAATTACGCCCTGGTTCGGACTGGCCGAGAGGAAGTTAAGCATGGTACCTTCCAGCTTGAACGCAAGGTTTGCGGGTGTCGGACTTATCAACGTAACCAACTCTGTCCACTCCGTGAGTCCCGCAGCAAAGAAATCAGATGAATCAATGATTTGAGCATCTTCATCGCCCTGCTCACTGTTAAACTGGTACCATGGGTAGTCCTGGGAAGTGACCGGCGCAATTACCAGCCAGTAGCGGCCTTCGCTAAGGAGCAGACTTTCACCTGTTGCATCAGGCAAATGGAGCCTGATACTCGCCAGGTTGCCGAACCCGTCAGGATCAGAACTCTCAATAGTGAGACCGGAACTGCCAATTTCTGCCGTATAGCTGAATACAGGCTCTTCTCCACCGCCATCCGGCTTGCCAGCCGGTTTACCGTTCACATCATCATAAATGAGAAAGATTACGGCGGATGCAACTTCATCTAAATTCTCTCCCGAGGATTGAAACCCCTCGGTGCTTATCCGGCTAATTTGCGCAGCTCCGTTTATGAGGAAATCATCGGCAGAGTAAACTCCTGTCTGTGAATTAGCAAAGCGTGTGCTGATGACCCCGTTGGTTCCGTTTTGCTGTTGTTCCCATAAAACCTCGAGCTCGTTCAGCAGCCCGGCTTCACCAAATAATCCGGAACTATTGGACGCATTGCTGTTAAAACCCTGTATGGCCTGCACCATCTCATTAAGCAAGGTTACTCCGCTGCCGGCTTCCTGCGCTCCGGATGTAGTACGCGTATCTGCCGGCTGAACGGGGCGCTCGCTTCCATCCGGCATCTGCATTGAAATCAGGCTGTATTCAAGATCAGCCGCACCGGTATTACTTAGGGTGATGGTA
>PXDL01000123.1 GCA_003566395.1 Balneolia bacterium
CCGATGACTGGCCCGGAGACTGCCGGATAATGATACAATATTTTCTCAAGAACGAACAGAATGGTGGCGCTGCTCATGTTTCCGTATTGCCGGAGCGTTTCTCTTGAGGGAGCCAGTTGCTCATCGGTAAGGGAAAGTGAAGCCGAAGTTTTGTCAAGAATGGCGCGTCCGCCGGGGTGAATGGCCCAGTAGCCGAAATCTGACGGAGAGAATCCTTCACCCAGCAGCGGATTCAGCAGCTTCTTAAGATTGGCTTGTATAATATCCGGAATGTAGGTCGATAAAATCATATCGAAACCTGTGTCTCCGATCGTCCAGGCCATATCCTGTTCACCTTCGGGGGTAAGGGTCGAGTGAAGAGCGTCGATTTGTAGTGCCGGCTTTCCCGGCTTCGGTGTAAGGTTGCTAACCAGTACACCGGCCGCACCGTCGGCGAAAACCGAAGCCGAAATGAGGGCGTCGGTTTCCGTTTTATGCTGAAGGTGAAGGGTACAGAGCTCAAGACAAACAATCATTACAACCGCTTCATTATCCTCAGCACAAATAGACCGGGCCATGCTCAGTGCCGGGAATGCGGCATAGCATCCCATAAATCCAAGATGATAGCGGCGGGTTTCCGGTTTGAGGCCGAGCGACCTTACTACAAAATAATCGGGGCCGGGCGCAAAAAAACCGGTGCAGGAAACGGTGATTACATGGGTAATGTCATCCTTCTCAAAAGCGGATCCTTCCAGAGTTTGCCGGGCTGTATCTGTGAAAAGCTTCTTGGCTTCCGTAGTATATCGTTCATTTCGCCGGCCTGTTGAAGGATTCAGAAACTGATTCTTCTCTTTGTCGAAAAAAATACCGCCCTCGTTCCGTGGGTCGAACTCGGAGATTACGCTGTGCCGTTTGTCTATGCCGGACATCGTGTAAACGCGGTGAAGCACGCGCTTTATGGCATCGCGGCCCGCTACGTGCTCTTTCATGAATTCACGGGCAAATTCATGTGTATAGGTTTGTTCCGGTACCTGCGAGTGTATGTGATGGATATAGGCCATGGCGCGAGTTTGTGTGAAATAAAAAAACTTTTGGGAGGGTGTACTTAATAGGATAACTCCGCCGGATACCTGCTGCGTTCAGGACGATTTTTCGAGGAGTTCTTCCCGGCTACGGTTTCGGGTGAGGTAGCGGAACCTCAGATTGTGCAGAATCGCGGCGGTGGTAAGGCCCAGAATAAGTCCCGACCATAATCCCTGAGGCCCGTATCCGGCATAAAATCCAAGTAAATAACCGCTCCCGAGGCCCACAATCCAGTATGCGATCAGGTTTACGACCATGGGGATTTTGGTGTCTTTGAGCCCCCGCAAGGCAGCGGATCCACTTACCTGAAGCCCGTCGGAAATCTGAAAAACTGCTGCAAAAAACAGAAGCTGCACGGCTAAGGGTGTAAGGGATTCGTCTCCGGTGTAAATACTTACAAGAAATTCAGGGAAAAGCAGGAATAAGGCGGCGGTGCAGCACATCATGGCAACGGTAATGCTGATGCCGGTATATCCGGAAAAGCCGGCCATGTCCATAGATTTTCTTCCCAGATTCTGACCTACCCGGATGGTAATCGCACTTGAAAGCCCGAAGGCCATCATAAAGGTGACCGACGCAATATTAAGTGCAATCTGATGCGCCGCCACCGCAGCCGTGCTGAATAAGGCCATCAGCAGCGACATGATGGCAAACATGCTTACTTCCATCGTCATGGTTATTCCTATTGGCAGGCCGAGTTTGATCAGCTCTTTCATATACTCAGGATCGGGAAGACGGAGATCATTGAAAATATTATACCGGCGGTACTCTTTTTTGCGGTAGGTGAAAATGAGCATACAGCTGAACATCACCCACATCACAATCATGGTGGCCCAGCCCGTGCCGATTGCCCCAAGGGCCGGAAATCCGAACTTGCCGAACATCAGCGTGTAGTTACCGGTAATGTTGAAAAAAAGCCCTACTATGGCAAAGTACATGGCGGGCCGGGTTACCGATACGGCTTCATTAAAGTGTTTGAGGGCGAGATAACCGAAAAATCCGGGTATTCCCCAGGCCGCTGCTTTCAGGTACCCGTCAGCGAGCCGGGCTACTTCAGGTTCAAGATCGAGCAGCAGCAACACGGGTTCGGCATTCCGAAGCAGCAGAATAGTGGGTACGGAAAGGATAAGAGCCAGCCACAGAGACTGACGCACGCTTTTCCCGATGCGGTCCATCACCCCGCCGCCGAAATGCTGCGCTACAATAGGCGTTACTGCCATCAGAATTCCGCCTCCGAACATGAACACGGGCGTTAAAATACTCGATCCCACTGCTACGGCGGCCAGGTCTTGTGTGCTTAGGTTGCCGGCCATTACCGTATCCACAAAGGCCATGGACATTTGCAGCAGATTCGCAACAATCAGCGGCAATCCCAGCCTGAACGTAATGCGGGCCTCGGTAAGCCAGCGCTTGTAAAGTGGTTCGGGTGATGGTGTTTGCTGCGCGTTCAACTATTCGGGGATGGGTCTGTGATTTTAGAAGCGCGAATATACATGTTTTCAAAAGGAAATTAACCTTGAAAAAGGTGCACTGACGCTTTCCGGATTTAAGGTTTCAGGTAAGCTTCTCACACTTTTCCATCAAACTGCGGCACTTTTCAATATCGTGAATCATGCGGGGGAATTTGGTTTGTGCACGGACTTTTGTGTTCTCCTGCTGCCATGCTTCGATGGCCTCTTTCGTGAGGTTGTAAAACTCAGGCCCGGCAATCGCGCCGCCGTCCCGTCGGATCATATAGCTTCGGTTTGTGTTCGCAAGTTCTTCATCAATGGCTTTGGCGAACACCTTCATGTCTTCGGGTTTTTCGGCCCACTGCACAAACCAGACGTGATAAGGGCTGTCTTTTTCCGAATCGTGAATCACCCCGACGGTACAGCTGGAAAAAACACCACCGAGTTTTCCGGTAATCTTTTCCATTGCTTCCTGAACATGCAGGGCTTCAATGGTTTCGCCGTAGTTATCGAGCACATCACTGGCGCGACCTGCTACACGTATCCTGGGCTGCATTAGGTCGGTGAAAATCACCACGTCGTTGAGCAAATAGCGCCAAAGGCCGGAATTAGTCGTTACCACCATGCCGTATGGTTTGCCTTCTTCTATATCCCAGGTCGGGATGGTATCCTGTTTTATAAGATCTTCGCGATTTCTGGCGGGATCGGGTATCCACTCATAAAAAATATTGTTATCAACAATCAACTTCATGTCGTCGCGGTCCTGCCGGGTATTGAACGCGAAGTACCCTTCAGAGGCTCCGTAATTTTCAATAAAGTGAAGCCCCATCCCCTCTGAAAGCTTTTCAAGGTGCTTACGATATGAAGGAAGAGGTTCGCCCCCGGAAACCAGCACTTTCATATTCGGCCAAATGTCGCCGATGTGAGATTTACCCGTAGCTTCGAGAGCAAGCTGAAAATAGCGGAGCATGACCGAAGGAAGCGCGGTAATAACCCGAATATCGGACTTAACGCCTTTTTCGATAGCCAGTTCAAGCTTGTCCTTAAAATTCATGTGAACCGACTCTTTGGGCGGCATCACCTGAATACGCGAAAGAATAGCCGGGGCCATAAGGGCGAGGTGACCACTTATTTCACCGAAAATAACTCACGGGTAGTCGGGATCTTTTTCTATAGTTCCGGGTATGCTGAGCTGCTTACCGAAAAGTTTGAAAATATTGGGGTTTTGCCTGAGATACGATAGGGCTACCCTGCGCAGAAACAGCTTGTCGCTTCGTTCCCGGTCCTGGGTTATCGGAATATCTTTAGGCTTACCGGTTGTGCCTGCTGAAATCGCAAATTTGTGGGAAGAGCCGGGCCAGGTGAGGTCGGGAATTCCGCGTTTCATCGGTTCCCGGTACACGGTGTAGTCGTAAAAAGTGGTAAGCTTTACCGCTTCCTTGTACTCATGGTAACTCTTGATATCGCCGAAGCCGTGCCGTTTCCCGAAATCGGTATTGGCGGCATAGCGAATATATTTTTTCAGAAGTTTATTTTGAATATCCAGTATTGAGCTCATACTGTGAAACACATAAGATTAATAAAGTCGGAGTACCGTGTAAGGCTGAACATCGCTTATTTTCGCAGAAGGCCGCCGAAATCAGGCTTCATGCACATACCTGCCGGCAGAAAGTAGAGAATATACGGGGATTTTCACATTCCGCGTTTACAGATATCCCAGTACATTTAAAATCGATCATGGCCGGGGTACCAGCTGAGGAAAACGATTTCGCGTAAATAAAAAAAGGCTGCCCTTGCAGAGGACAGCCTTAAAATTCAGCATTATACTCTGTTTACCGCTGATCTATCGGGGTATAATCGAGTTTGGTCTCGCCCAGATACAATAGTCTTGGACGAATCAAGCGGTTGTTATCCAGCTGCTCGAGGTAGTGAGCTGTCCAGCCTGAAATCCGGGCCATTGCAAAAATGGTGGTGTATAAATCGGGTTCGATGCCCATGGAATAGTACACCGTGGCGGAAAAGAAATCTACGTTAGGGTCGATGTTTTTCTCATCTTTCATCACCTTAACGATAGCTTCAGACCATTCGTAGAGATATTCCATGTTTACTTCCCGGGCGAGGTCTTCAGACATGGTGCGCAGAAATTTAGCTCGGGGATCGTAGGTTTTGTACACACGATGACCGAATCCCATAATTTTTTCTTTCCGCTCAAGCTTGCCTTTAATGAACGCGACGATATCGGTATCCTTGTCCAGCTCCTTGAGCATATTCATTACGGCGGTGTTGGCGCCTCCGTGAAGCGGCCCTTTGAGCGAACCAATGGCTCCGGTTACCGCAGAGTGAAGGTCGGACAAGGTGGCACAAATAGAGCGGCATGTGAACGTGGAAGCATTCATACCGTGCTCGGCATGCGTAATCAGAAGTACGTCCATCGTGCGCTCTGCGTTTTCGCCGGGTTCTTCACCGTTGAGCATATAGAGAAAGTCGTAGGCGATGCTTTTTTTCTTGAGCGGAGATAAAATCTTTTTCCCGTTTCGCTTGCGGTCGAATGCAGCGATGATGGTCGGCATTTTGGCCGTTAGCCGGATGGATTTGCGAAGGGTTGCTTCTGCGGAAGTATCTCTGGATTCCGGGTCTTCGTCTGCGAGCATGGATGTAGCCGTACGAAGTACAGCCATCGGTTCGGAATCATTTCTGGTGGTCTGAATGTAATCTATCACCCCCTGAGGAACATCACGTTCTGCTCTGAGCTTCTCGTTCAGATCTTCAAGCTCGGCTTTGTTAGGCAGACGTTCATGCCAGAGCAAAAAACAAACTTCTTCAAAGGTTGAGTTGCGTGCGAGTGAATCTATATCATAACCGGCATAGTAGAGTTCGCCTTTCGTACCGTCTATATAACTTTTACGGGAAGAGAAAGCAACGATGCCTTCAAGGCCTTTATCTAAATGTGGATACTTAGTTAAATCAATATCTTGTGTGCTGGTACTCATGCTGAAAACTCCGACAATTTTTGGAATTAATCGTTAAAAATAAAAGAAATAATATCGGTGGTGAAGACAAGGCTGTTAAATAATTATTCTCCGCGCAACCTGTAGAAGCGCAACTTGTTAATCACCGCTCTGATATCTGCAATTCTGAAGGCTGAGCCAAACCTGAGGTGTACTCCGGGCATTGAATCCGGCGGAATGCCCGGTTTATTTAGCCTTCTGTTAAGTGTTTCGTTTGAAAAAGAAGCAGGATTAGAAGCGCTTTTCGCTGCTATGCTGCATAAAAAATCAGAAGAATATTACCTGAATAACGGAAACGGCTCGGGACTGAAGATACAAAAGTTTAGCGTAAATTCGCTTTCGATTTTAACCCAGTTCCCGCTTCGCCTCGTTCCATAATTCGTCCATTTCTTCAAGGCTTGAATCTGATGTTGTGCGTCCGTCGCCGGCCAATCGGTCTTCAATATAAGTGAACCGTTTTTGAAACTTTTTGTTCGTGGAACGGAGCGCATTTTCGGCGTCAATTCCGGCCAGACGCCCTACATTCACAAGAGAAAAAAGAACATCTCCGAATTCTTTTTCACGCTCGGTTTCATCCGCCGAATCCAGAGCCTCCTGAAGTTCGCCGAGCTCTTCAACCAGTTTTTTCCAGGCTTCGGGCCATGTTTTCCAGTCGAATCCTACCGCGCCTGCTTTTTCCTGCATTCGCTGAGCACGCAGCAGGCCGGGTAAATGATTCGGAACGCCCTGTAGCAAAGATTTCCGTCCGCGCTCGCGCTGCTTGATTTTTTCCCAGTTTGTTTTCACAAGCTCGGCAGAACCGGCTTCTCCGTTTCCAAAAACATGCGGATGCCGGCTAATGAGCTTGTCCTGTATCGAGTAAATTACGTCTCCGATATCAAAAGAATCGGTTTCGGTGGCCATCTCAGCGTGGAAAACCACGTGCAGCAGAATGTCTCCGAGTTCTTTCCTGAGCTCGTCCGGGTTTTGATCATCTATGGCTTCAATGGCTTCATAAATCTCTTCTACCATTAAATCACGCAACGATTCATGCGTCTGCTTCCGGTCCCACGGGCACTCCCTGCGCAATATGTGCATGATGCGCACAAGGTCGTCAAATTTTCGGCTTGGTTCGGCGGAATAGTGGATTTTATCGGGCATCAAAAAAGGTTCAAATTACTGGAACGGATCAAAGATGAAAATATATCAAGAAGGGGGATGAAGATAAATAAGCTTTACAGGCCTCAGTCGAGCGAACCGAACAGCCCGATCGGGAAGGAGTCCGGAAGCTGTGTTTTGAGATCTTCACGTTCGGCTGCGGGAAACAAAATATTGTTAAGGATCAGGCGGTAGCCGGGGCTGTTTGGGAATAAATCCAGGTCGGTCGGCGGGTCGCCCACACGGTGCGTGTAATCTTCGGGATCATGGCCGCCGTAAAACGTCCAGAAACCTTCACCATAATTTCCGTGGATGTATTTGGCTTCATCCCGGCCCGAGTTCTTGGCCATCACCACAACGTTGCTTTTTACCGTTTCCATCCGGAACGCGGTAGATTGACCGTAAAAGCCTTTCACACTGCTTACATGGTTTTGGGTGAGCATGGTGGGGACGGGATCCCACTTGGCCGAAAATTCGAAAAGGGTAAAGTAATCAAGGGCTTCGTCGAGCTGTCCCAGCCGTACGGGTACATCGATGCTGCCGTGGCGATATTGACCCGGATCTTTTTCGATTTCGAAATTGGTGAAAGCAAGCGTTTCGTCGAAATTGAGCTTTTCGTTGGCATTGGGGTCAATGGGGTCACCGTCGAACTGTTGAGGCACAATATCTACCTCGGTTGCAGCCAGTGCGATGTCGAATGTGTCGGTTGCCGAACACATGGCAAACATGAACCCGCCGTTTCCGATGTAATCCCGGATGGTGTGTACCACGGCCAGTTTCATATCGCTCACCTTGTCGAAGCCGTGCCGGGCAGCCATCTCTTCAAGGTCGCGCACCTGCCGCTGATACCAGGGCGTATTTCGGTAGGCTCCCCAGAATTTGCCGTACTGACCGGTAAAATCTTCGTGATGCAAATGGAGCCAGTCGTAGTCTTCGAGCCCGCCTTCCAGAATTTCGGAATTGTAAATGACGTCGTAAGGCACTTCGGCATACGTAAGCGCAAGGGTGACGGCATCATCCCAGGGGAGGGCATGGTCGGGGGAGTAAACCGCGATTTTCGGCGCTTCCTGCAGCGGCACAAGAGCCGTGTTCGAGCTTTGGCTTTCCACGTCGCGTATCAGCCGTTGGGCTTGCGCATCGGAAAGGTTTTCGATGCGTATATCTCGCAGTCGAGCATTCCGCACAATATCGCCGCGGTCGCGGGTCAGAAAACTACCGCCCCGATAGTTCAGCAGCCAGCTGGCGTCATAACCTTCATCAATATGGTTGTAGATAAGCCCGTAGGCTTTCAGATGGTTGGATTGAGATTCATCCATGGGAATAAGCACAAACTGCCCTGCAGCCGGTGTGGCGAAGAAAAATGCTAACAGCGCGAAAAAAAGAATGACTCGAGTATTCATAGAACGGGGGAACTATGTGGATCAGGGGGAAAGGTAGGTTGTTTGCTGAAGGGTCCGGATACGCTGACGAGCTTCCGAAGCGTAAAACCCGCTCGGAAAACGAATAATCAATTCTTCGTAAAGGTCAACAAGGCGGCTTTGGTCGGGCCTTGAAGCCAGTTCTCCTCGGGGATCGTGTTCGGCTCCGGTCAGGGTTTCCCGGATGGAGGCGATAACGACTTCGATGGCTTCATCACCCTGCTGCTCTTCTTCAATGGATAGCCAGGCATCTGCCAGACGGGCCCGCTCCCAGTAAAGCCGTTCAAGCTGCGGAGATTGGGTGGTATTACCGATGAAGCGGTCCAGAAGGGTGAAGGCTGTCCGGACGTCGTATTTTTTCATGATGCGGCTCATCATCAGCATAGCTTCCGACTGAAGCGGAAGTTTATTTTCGGTATCCACGAAATGTGTGAGCACTTCGAGCGAGAGCCCGTACTCGGCCGAGTTGTAGTGAAACATCGCCCGGGCCATTTTGCCGATTTCGGCCGTGGTGCTGTCCTGCACAATCCCTTCCTGAATTAGCGACCGCAGGCGAAGGGCGTCGTTAGCGTAATAGGAAGTGGTTTGGCGCTGAAGCGAGCGCATCTGAAGCCGGGCAAACTCAAACTGGCCGGCATAAAAATCATTCAGTGAGAGAAAGTAACGGCTTCGCTGAGCCAATTCGCCCGTACCGGCGGCGCGGTTGGCCCGGCTGAGCGCAATTCTTGCCCGGTCGAAATCCTGACCGAACATCTGGATGCGCCCTTCAAGGTAGTCGAGCATAATGCGATGATTGTCGCCGCGCATATTGTTTTCAAAATGGGTGAGCCATTCACGCGCCCTGCTGCTGTCTTTGATATAGTCGAGTGAAATCTCAATTAAAAGGGCGTATATATCGGTAATTCCGCGGTAGCCGGGCTTGTTTTCATGAATTCCGGTGAGTAGTTCGTAGGCATCGCTGTACATCCGAGACGCTCTGCTGCCAAAATCCAGGTTGAAATCCAGCAGATAGCGCGCATGGCGTATGTAAAGCCGCGCCAACTCTTTCCGGCTCTCAATGTAGAGGTCATGCTCCGGATTGTCGCTGTAGGTTTTGAAGGCATCTTCGGCCAGTTCAAACTCGTTCAGGTTAACCAACTGCCGCCCGAGTTCAAAAAGGGGAAAACTCCGGTCATCGAGCCGCTCCTCGAGATTGCGGGCCGTGGCAAAGGAGCGGCGGTAGAGTTCGCGCTCGTTGTAAAGCCATATAAGCATTTTCCGGTGGCTGATCCACTCTTCGCTTCCGGTGCGCAAATTGCGGGAGGCTTCTTCAAACTCCATGATGCCCACATCCCGGTAATAGGAATCTTCGTAGCGCGAAATCTGCCGCTGAATGGCGCTAATGAAACCTGAATTGACTGAAAGAAGATGGCTGTATTCGCGCATGCTCTCTTCATAATTGCCGGCAGCGGTAAAATTCTGGGCGATTTCGAAACCGAACATCTGCTCATTTTGCATCACCTGGCGGGCTTCCCGGTATAAAAGGGCGGCTTTTTCATGCTCGCGACGGCTCACCATCGATTCGGCCACCAGCCGGTACACCTGCACGTTCCTGTCGTTTGCTTCAATAATTTGCCGCCACCATTCGGCTGCTTTTTCCCGCTCTCCCTTCATGTGATATATTTCGCCTGCGCGGACTGAAATATTGGGATATCCGGGATTCCTGCCGGTAAATTCGGTCAATAACTCAATGGCGCGGTCAAATTCTCTGAGTTGTACAAGTGCAGTTACCTTCCTGTCTATTACCGGGACGTTTTCAGGATTTCGCTGAAGCAGGCGGGCATACATTTCAACGGCTTCTTCGAGCTCTCCCTGCTGTGCAAGATTGTTGGCTTGCTGAAAGGAATCTCCGCGCTGAGCAGTGGCGGCATCCCAAAGGAAAATCAGCAAAAAACAGGTTAGGCAAATTCGCAGAGTCATAACGTGGGTTTGAGAAAAAAGAGTGTCGATTTTGATGAACGGCTCAGGGCATGCTTTATGATGCATGTCGGCTAAGTTAAAGCTTTTTCAGGGCTGAAAGGTTTCCGGCAGCATGTTCGGGGCAAACGCTTTCATTTCCACATAATACCGGCGGAGCGGAAACCCGACCACGGTGTAATAATCACCGTCGATTCGCTCAATAAGCAGAGCGCCGAGATCATCCTGAATGCCGTAGGCGCCGGCTTTGTCGAGCGGGCTTCCAGTGGAAATATAGGCCCTGATTTCATCATCGCTGAGTACGGCAAACCGAACCTGCGTAGTTTCATGAAACGTTTTGCTTTTTGAAATGATGCCTGCTGCGTCGGTTTGCGCGAGGCAGATTGAGGTAATCACCCGGTGGGTGTTGCCGCTCAGTGCCTGAAGCATAGCTGCCGCGTCTTCATCCGATTTCGGTTTTCCTAAAATACGTTCGCCCAGAACCACAATGGTATCGGATCCTATTATGAGGGATTCTTTTTTGCCTTCAGCCACATGATGTGCTTTAAGCCGGGCCAGTGTTTCAGCGTACACAGCCGGATCTTCACCCTCATTGTCGGGTTCGTCCAGATGAGAAGGAACAACTATGAATTCGGTGTAAAGCATGCCAAGCAGCTGTTTACGCCGCGGACTTGCGGAGGCAAGAATTAATTCCTGGTTCAAGCTTAGGTTCGTTTCGGATGAAAAGTGAAGATGCGAGACTTACAGAGTCCGGCCGTTGAGGGCTGCTTCTGTAAATGGGAAATGCATTAATTATACACGATTAAACCGGTTTTCCAAGAATTTACTGTCGGAATGACTGATAAACTCTATATTAAACGGAACAATATACACAGGGTATAGCCGTGTTTTGGCTGTGAAATGAAAAGAAAACATTATTCGGCCGATTTTACAGAAATTCGACAATTCAGATTTTATCAAAAAATAGTTCATATGCGAAAATTGGTTACAGCCTTAGTTTTTACCGTAATGCTGCCCTTCATGGTGATTGCGCAGACTCCGGAGATTTCCGCAGTTTCCGGCTCGGACGGAGAAGAAGTTAACAATGAAATAATCCCGATTTCCCAGGCGCGACAGATGCCGGTTGGCAGCCGGGTTACGGTCACGGGCTGGGTAACGGTTACCGATGAGTTCAGGGGGCCGGTGTATTTCCAGGATGAAACCGCCGGACTGGCCTGGTTTAACGGTCCGCTCATGCGCCAGGGTGATTTTGATATTGACGTAGCCAGGGGAGACTCGCTGGTGATTACCGGCGACCTGGGGGTATTCGGGGCGCTTCCCGGGCAGCCGGAAACCGGCTTGCTTCAGATTGTAGGCAACGACGTGGAATTTGAAATATATCCGGAGGGAAATCGTGATGTCGCTCCTTTGGTGGTAACCATTAACCAACTGAATACCGGAAGTTATGAGGGGCAACTTGTTACCGTTAACGATGCCACTATAAATAACAGTGGAATTCTGGAAGGCGGAACCAACTACACAATGGTCGATGCCACCGGAGACGGCGTGCTGCGGATCGATTCCCGCTCTTCGATTCCCGGAACTACGACACCCATGCCGCCGGTGGACCTTACCGGAGTAGCCGGCATGTTTCAGAATTCTGCTCAGCTGCTGCCCCGCACTCCGGAAGACCTGGGCGACAATACCGGGTTTCCGGGTGAAGACATTCCAAAAAGTGAAACCTTTGACATCGTAACATGGAATATTGAATGGTTCGGTGATGCAAACCAGGGCCCGGGCGATGTGGATCAGCAGTTTGAGAACGTATTAACGGTGATTGAGAATATCGACGCGGATTTATATACGTTTCAGGAAATTGCAAGCGTAGCCAGGTGGAATCAGCTGGTGAATCAACTTGACGGCTTCAGCGGTATTCTTGCCGAGTACAGCCAAACCCAGAAAACCGCCTATCTATATCGTGAATCTGTGATAACGCCCCTGGCATCCGGGCTGCTTACAACCGGGCAGAACTCTTTCGACTGGGCCAACAGGCTTCCGTTGTGGCTTCACTTCAGCGTTACCATAGGGGAGGAAACCAGAGAGATTCATTCCTACGGAGTACATGCAAAGGCTTTTGCCGATTCTGAATCGTATCAGCGCCGGGTTAACGCCTCCAACCAGCTTAAATCTTATCTGGATTCCAACCGCTCCGGGGATAACGTTATATTTTTTGGCGATTACAACGATCAGCTAACCGTGTCAACCTGGTCGAATCAGCCTTCTCCCTACGAAAATTTTGTTGAAGATCCGGCATATTTTCCGGTTACGCTATCGCTTGAAGAGGCCGGGGCTACCTCGTTCAGATCGGTGAGTATGATCGATCACATCACTGTAACCAATCAGCTTATCGAAGATCATATTGACGGAGCACAGCGGGTTGAGAATCCGTTTTATATCACCAATTTCCTAAACACAACTTCAGATCACTATCCAGTTTGGACCCGTTTTGATCCGCAGGTCATTCTTTCAACCGATGAGCCCGGACGTGAAATCCCGGAAGGCGTCACCCTGATGCAAAACTATCCAAATCCGTTTAATCCCGTTACAAATATTAGCTTTAAACTGCCTGATTCAGAACAGGTGTCTCTGGCGGTTTATGACCTGACCGGCCGCCGGGTGGCTACGCTGATCGATAATCAGATGCGCAGCAGCGGCATGCATGTAATCGCATTCGATGCCTCCCGTTTGGCCAGCGGTGTGTATATCTACAGCCTTGAGCTATCGGGTGGTCAGCGGTTCACAAATAAAATGATGCTCATCAAATAAAACACAACCGAAACTGGTCGGGCAAAAGTATTCTACAGGCTGTCTTTCCGTTGATGGAAGGGCAGCCTGTTTTTTTTAAACTTAGTGGCTTTCTGCCGTCAGCACTTCCAGCCGCTGCTGCGCCTGTTCCCGTACTTTGAGTAGCTCGCTGTTATTAAGGTCCACCACCCTGCGGTAGGCGGCGCGGGCTTCTGATGATTTCCCACTGTATTCGAGAGCTTTGCCGTGGTAGAAATGAAATATTACGTTCTCCGGATGTTTTTCAGTCAGTTTACGTGCCGTTTCTGTAGCCTGCTTAAACTCCTCGTCCCGAATGTAGAGGTACGTCAAAATCATGAGTGCGTCGGTGCTTACGTAGGTGTCTGCTCCTGCGGCTTCATGAAGCTGCTGAAATCCGGTTTCCCTGTCGCCTGATAAACCGGCAAAAGAGGTAGCCCAGCGTATTTCAGACGGCACAGAGCCCATCATATAGTTGAAGATACCGCGGCCCATTTTCGCATTGGGATCGTCTGAATCGAGGGAAAGAAGCTGCCTTGTGTAGTTGAAACCGGTCATGGCGCTTCGTATGGCGGTTCGGTACTCTTTCTCGCTGGCGGCAACCAGACTCCGGTACCCGTGCAGGCCGCTCAGAAGCAAAACGGTGGATGTATCGTTTCTGGCCGAGCGGAGATGTCTCTGCGAAATGTCGATGGCTTTTTCGGAACGCTCAAGAAAATCCCGGGCGGATTCAGGTTCACCGCCCGCGAAAAAATAACTCCAGAAAGGAAGCATGGAGTCATAGAAATAGACCGTAGGCTCCTGTGAGTGTTGTTTGAGCCGGTCAAGTATAGAGCGGGCTGTGCGCCAGTCGCTTGCATAAAAAGCGTTTATTGCTTCAATGAGCTGCTGGTTATCTGGCTTTTGGCCGGCTTTTCCGTGATCGGGTTCAATCATATACAAAAACAGGAAAGCAGTAAGGAAAATCAGTGCTTTCGGCATAATCATAAAATAACGACGATAAATAAAACGGGGTTGAGAAAAAGCGCAGCGCCGGGCCCTGCGGTGGATGAGATGAAACAATTACCGCACTACAACGCCGCAGGATGTCAAACCGTACGTACGGCATCTATGAATTCAGTCATCGAAGCGGCCGTCTGATAGCTTGCCCTCGGTACTGGCTACGGCAACGGCCACGGCGGCATCACCGGTAATATTCACGGCCGTTCGGCACATATCCAGAATCCGGTCCACCCCGAGAATAAGGGCAATTCCTTCAACAGGAACCTGAACTGAATTGAGTACAATCACCAGCATAATAATTCCGGCTCCCGGTACTCCGGCCGTGCCTATAGAAGCCAGGGTGGCGGTCAGTACGATAGTGAGCTGCTGGGCGATACTAAGGTCCATACCCACGGCCTGTGCAATAAAAACCGCAGCTACGGCTTGATAAAGACTGGTTCCGTCCATGTTAATTGTAGCACCCACCGGAAGTACGAAGCTGGAAACCTCTTCTTCAACGCCCAGGTTTTTCTCCACGCGTTCCATGGTTACGGGCAGGGTGGCGGCACTGGAGCTGGTACTGAAACCGAGCAACATGGCAGGCCTGATTCCCCTGAAGAAATTTCTCAGCGTCATGGTACTGAAAATTTTAAAAAGGGTGAAATAGACCAGATTCATATGCAGGAATAAACCGATGAGCACGGCCAGGGAGTACCATCCGAGGGCGAACAGCAGATCTACCGCTCTGGATAGATCATCTCCGGCCAGATCAATAATAACAGCGGCAAGCAGGGCGAATACACCGTAGGGAGCCAGAAGCATGATGTAATCAACGATTTTGATAATCACATCATTAAAACCGTCGAAAAAATTAACAAGATGCCTGCTTTTGGCTTTTTCAATTTGTATAAGCCCGATACCCAGCAGAATGGCTATAAAAACGACCTGAAGCATGTTGGCGTTGCTGCTCATAGCACTGACCACATTCGGAGGGACGATATCAACCAACGGTTGAAGCGGTCCGCGCTGCAGGGCCTGCTCTGCGGTTTGCTCGCGTTCTTCGACATTCTCCTGATAGCTTTCCATCAGTTCTACGCGCGTTTCTTCCGGTAGCGCTTTACCCGGTTGTATCAGGTTTACGGAAACTAAACCGATCGTAATGGCACAAACGGTAGTGACCATGTAAATCCCGATCGTTTTGCCGCCCATGCGCGACAACTGAGTCAGATTGTTGAGTTTGGTGACGCCCACCACCAACGAGGCCAGAACCAGCGGAATGGCGATCAGCTGCAGCAGGTTCACGAAAATGGTGCCTACCGGACGTATAAAGTCTGATGTAAACTGATTCCAGCCTGCCTGCGTGGAAATCAACCCCCAAATTAAGCCCAGAATAAGGCCGATTATGATCTGCCAGTGCAGTTTTTTATACCAGGGCATATATAAAGATATTGTAAAGTATCATTGCGAGAAGTGCACCCGCACCGGCGGCCATAAAGTTGACCAGGTGGTTTCCGGGCCGGATCGTAAAGCCGAAAAACGAAATGGATTTGGATGCATGCTGAAACAGCGCACCAAAATAGGAATCTATGAGGCAACCTGAAAACCCCGATACAGCTACAATCAATGCTGTCTGAAATCCGTATCCTCCCTGAAACCACCAAACCAGCAGGCCGACCGAAACGGCACCGACAAGCCCGCCTGCAAGGCCGCGTACGCTCACGCCGCCGTCGGTTCCCTTCGGAACTTTTTTAAGCGGGTACACCAGTCGTACATGAGCCGAGGGCGAGGAGGTTCCGATGATGGTAGCCCAGGTATCCGAAGTTGCAACCGCCACAGCGGCGGCCGAAGCAGCGGCAAAAGACCAGTATCCGGTGATATAAAAGAGCATCAGGAACAATACGAACCAGAAACTGTTTGCCCAGACCTGATCGGAAGTGCGCCGTTCAACAAGCCCGGTAGATGCCGGCCCGGGTTCATCCCCCTGAAAAAGAAGCCCGAGCAGATTACTGGAGAAGAAAAAGAAAAGCAGATAGACAGCGTACTCCAATCCCCCTACTCCGAGGGTGATAGAACCTACCACCACGGCTGTTCGCATTCCGTCCAGACTGAGCAGCCGAAGAATAAATGCTGCATAAGAAGCCAGAATGGAAGCCAGCAGCGCTAACAGGATGAAAAATTTATCCAGAGGACCGGCTACGAGGACGAATACAACGATCAGAAACAGATAGAACCCGTAGTTCAGCAGGCGCAGATTAAAAAAAACCGGCCGGTTTCGGGTGTTCAGGTTCATGGATCGCGATTGGGTCACCGGATAATTCCCTTTATGATGGTCGCTGAATTTAGTTTTGTTGAGACACGGGCGTGTCGTCGTGATTTCTGCTCTTTCGGGCAATGCCGAACCCGAAAACCACAAAGCCGGCAATCACCAGAATCGGAGAAACAAATAAGGACAAAAACCCGTCGATGGCGTTTTCGAAAGCCATGATCGCAAAGCCAAGGAAGATCAATCCACCGCCCAGGGCCATAAAGCGATAATTTATAGCACCGAATACCGGAGGTTGGCGTTTTGGTTTCCGTTGAGATGATCTTTTGGGTTGTTTGCGCGGCATAAACTTAGGGGTTAATGAGTTTAAATTAAGCGAATAGGAAGCCGATTAATTTAATTTTGAGTAGTTTCTAAAATAATTAAATTAAAGACCCTCAAAATTTTTAGAAAGAGAAAAAACCAACGACTTTCCTAAAAGCGCTTTTTCTAAAATGTGAAGGTTGTTCTCAGGTGTTTTCTATACATTGCTACAGGTTTCGTAATATCAATCAACTACGTTTGAGTCATCATTTCACATTATTGAATTGTAAAATGAAGAGTCTCAAATTTCCATTTGCTGATTAATCTCCTAACTTGGATAACCTGAGAACGAGTCAGACGAACGCAGGAATATAGGTTAGATTTTATACTTATCAACAAAAAAGCTGAATGAAACAAATCAGATACGTTTTTGCTCTTCTATTACTCCTTTTTTTAACCGATGCCCTTGAGGCACAACAGGTTTTCGAGCGGCGCGCAGTAACAATCAGTAATCTTGGAATTTCCTACTCCAATGTGGGTACAATCGGCCGGCCTAATGTGCGGAACCAGCCGGTCGGGCTGCCAAGTATGGAGTTTCCCTCGGGTTCTGGTACCGAGCACCTTTTTGAAGCCGGCATTTGGCTTGGAGCACAGGTGGACGGACAAACGCGCGTATCCACATCATCCGTAACCAATCCGTCTGGGTACAGCGAAACCAGCCCCGGTTTTGAGTTCACCAACGACGGGACTCCGATAACCGAGCGTTCATCGCTTGAAGACAGCCCAAATTTCGCCCCCGCGGCAATAAGTCATCAGGATTTGGTTGCAGAATTTTCCGATCGCCGGACGGTAAGAAACAATCAGCCGGTTCCGGGTCATGAGAATCCGCTTTATGCCGATGTGCGAATGGAGAGCTATAACTGGAACTTCGGTTTTACGGAAGGAATCAGCATTATACGCTACGACATCACCAATAATTCCCAGCTTTGGTCAAGTGCTTCGGGCGGTTTTACCTGGGAAAACTTCCACTTCAGCGTCTATTCCGATATGGTAGTGCGGAATGTGAATACAACCGTTGAAACAGGCAGCGCGTTTTTTAATAAGGGAGGCATGGGCTGGATCGACGACGACTATGCACTCTATGTCTTCGACAGAGGGTCAACCGATACCCCGCGTACCAATACCTATGCAGCGTCCGTCATTCTCGGGTCGGAGTACAGGAATTTAGAATATCATCCCAGAAACAGGGATGGTTTACTGGAGGCAGGTATCCCTGAAGATGAAATACCCGTCGTAAGCCCGGATTTCTGGTTGTTCGGTGCCGGAACCGGAGCCTTTACCCGCCCGAACGACGACCTTCAGCGCTTTGAGCGTATGTCGGGA
>PXDL01000244.1 GCA_003566395.1 Balneolia bacterium
TGGTTCCCAGCTCCACATCAGACCACGTCACATAAACCAGGCGTGATCCGTCGGGTGAAAATGATGGCTCAAATGCGAAATGATCGGTGTTTGTGATGCGCTCAGGCGTGCCGTTTGGCAGCTCTTTTTTCCAGAGGCTTCCCAACGCGCTGAACACGAGCAAATTCCCATCAGGTGATGTGACCGCGTGGCGAATCACATTAATGTTAAATTCGTCGGGCGCAGGATCAACTTCATAGCGCACCGCCTCCGCGGCTTTGTGGCGCACATTCACCGTAAACGGAATTTCCTCTGTTTCCAGCGACGCCACGTTCAGTTTGTTGATCTTGCCCTTCGACCAGAATATCAGATGATCGCCATCTGGCGTCCAGTTGAAATTGGTGTATGGTCCAAAAATTGCCCATGCTTCCTGCTGATCACGGCTAAGATTGTCGTACACCGGCCATTCGCGCCCGGTATCAAGCTCTCGAATGAAGAGCACGGATTTCGTACGCACGCGGCGAACAAACGCCATATATTCTCCGTCAGGTGAGATCGTCGGGCTGATTGCACCACCCGCGCCGCCGGTTACACGACTGGTCTCTCCTTTTTCAGTATCATACCGGTTGACGACATAAATCTGGCTGTTGGGATCTTTGTTGTACTGAAACATGCCGCCCGGGTAAACATCCTGACTGTAATAAATAAACCGTCCGTCGGGTGACACAAACGGCTGGCCCATATCCTGCTGATCGTTAGGGCGCGACACCAGCTGAATGCCGCTTCCGCCCGTGCGGTGAAACATCCAGATTTCACCGGCACCCAGAGATCGTGTTGAGGTAAAATGTTTACGGGCAATGATAAAATCTCCGTCAGGCATCCAGACGGCATTGTTGAGCAGGCGAAAGTCCTCGCTGGTAATCTGTTTCGCGTCGGAGCCGTCGCGCCGCATGATCCAGATGTTGTCTCCCCCGCCGTGATCGCTGGTAAAGGAAATATGGCGCCCGTCAGGACTAAATCGCGGCTGAATTTCATACGCCGGCCCTTCTCTCAGCGCGGTAGCTTCGCCACCGGAAACCGGCATGATGTAGATATTTCCCAGCAGGTCAAACACGATATGTTCGCCATCAGGGCTGACATCCAGATTCATCCAGGTGCCTTCATCGGTAGTAAACGAAATATCCGTAACCGGCCAGTGATCCCACTGCTCGCCCTCAACGATCCATTCAGCGTCTTCATCAGGCGACCAGACCGCCGCTGGCTGCTGCGCCGCGCATCCCCCAGCAAAAAAGAGTATTAAAAACAACGAACCGAAAACAGAAAAGGAGCGGTATAAAAAATGCATGACAGAGCAGTTAAAGCGTTCACTAAATAATTATCACCAAAATGGATTTGATCAAAATAGAAAATAGCGTGAAAGAAAAGAAGGGAGAGGGAGAGGAATTGAAAAATGAAGATTGAAAATTGAAGATTTTTTTTCGAATCGTCCTCACATGAGTTGCAATAATGGGTATCCGGCACAGATCCATGATGGAATTGGGAGACCTAAGAAGCGATGGAAACAAAGAAAGCCATCATATCCCAACCCGAAGAAGCGATAGCTTGTTACATCTAAAACTGTTAACCTCTGTCAGGAATAGCAGGAAATAATCACAAAAACTGTCAACCTAAATCAGGAACAAACCAACGTAAGATCCTCCCCCAAGCCCCCTCCAAAGGGGAAAAGAAGTCCGAAATGGTTCAACGGATTATCACCCACAAAAAAAGCCGGCCCCCGAAAACCCCTCGTATTTGAGGAACTTCGAAGAACCGGCCATTTTACATTTTGAATTTTACATTTTGAATTTACTTCACCAGCATCATCTTCCTCGTCATCACCGTATTTCCCGCTGTGAGCCTGTAGAGGTACACGCCGCTGGCGAGTCTGGAGGCATCGAAGGTGGCAATGTGGGTGCCGGCGGATTGCTGCGCGTTTACGAGCGTGGCGACGCGCTGACCCTGCACGTTATACACCTCAAGGCGGACATCCGCGCTTTCGGGCAGATCGTAGCTGATCTGCGTCGTTGGGTTGAACGGGTTCGGATAGTTTTGGTTCAGGGCGACTTCGCGCGGGAGCTCGCCGGTGGCGGGAGTTGAGGTCGAAGTTTCCTCCTGAATCGTTACGGTGAACCGGGCAGGCGCCTTGTCGGTTATTTTCGGTGAGCGGATTGCCATTTTGTGTTCAAGGGTCTGATCATTTTTGGTGGCATCCAGCTCAAATTCGTAGCCGTCGGATTCCCGGAGATTAATAACCTCACCGGTAACGTTGTCGGTAAGGGTGATCGTCCAGTCTGCGGGGATGTTTTCGAATTTTGGCCATATCATTTCTACACTGCCCGACATTGGAACATACTGTCCGTCTTCCGGTTTCCATGCTTCGACATATAGTGGAAGCGTTGCGGATTCCGTAATCTCTGCATGCAGGTTCTTGGTATCTAACGCCTGGTCGCCGCTGACGGTAAACATATGCAGGAATGAACCATAATCCATTGGATACAGTGAAATCACGTCATTTTCGTTTTCATCTATAGATCCGCTTTCTGTAAAACTGAACCAGGTATCACTAACCTGAGCGTTATTTATACGGGCAGCGATCTGCAGAGATATAGTTTCTTCTGTATTGAATAATGTAGCTCCATCGGTTGTAATAGCCGATGTCGGAATACCAAGGCTTGGTTCTGTTACGGTTTCTTCATTTCGGACAAAGAAACCCTGAAATGGTGCAATACGGCCACCGGTTAAAGATCCTGCACTTCCGTTCCAGGTTCGCCATCCGCCACCGCCATCTGCTGCTTCATCATCACCTTCGACAAAAGGACCAGTAAAATTATGATCATACACGAATACCTGATTACGCACATCATTTAAAGCGAATCCACTGAGTTGAATATTTGAAGCATAGGGGTTTCCAACTAAAGAGAACGTATTTCCACCGGAATTAATTGGTGCGTTAACCGCTCCGGGAATCTCTTCTCCGGAAACGGTTAAAATTTTGGGCCAGTTTTCGCTTTCAGGATTGTTATGCTCATCCAGTGCGAAAACGTAAACAGCAAAACCTTGAGCGGCGCCAATGCTGCTGCTCATATCCGTTACTGCATTATAATCCGTGCCATCAAATGTGAAGATATTATGCTGGTCAGAACCCGGGTCATTTGAACCGGTTGCTCCCTGAGTCCAGATTGGGTCTAAGATTTCTCCAAATGTGGTCAGAACCGGCGAGCTGAGGTAGCGCCAACCATCGCCGGCGCCTACGGTGATTTCAGCAATGAATGCTTCATTTAACTCAAAGTCTCTGAAACGAATACTGCCTGTTCCATCAGTCATTTCAAACTGAAGTCTACCGGTTTCTACGTCGTAATCGGTCCTTAAATCAACAATATAACTGAATGTGTTATAATTGCTGTCTGTTACATCAAAACTTTCTAATGTGGTAAAAGTATCACCATCATTAGTTGAAACTCTAATACTAAATACTCTACCTGAGCCTGAACCCCATGTTGTTAGATCAAATTGGACTTGTAAACCATCAAATTCAGTGAAATTAATAGTTGGCGTTCTGACATATTGTCCATCGTCAATTTTTAAGTAAGGCTCAGATGTTTCTCGTACATCGTCAGCTGTTGCTATAAAACCCTGAGCAATAGCAAGATCATAGTTTTCTTGAGATCTAAATGCATTAACATAAGGTATTTCGAACTTCTCAATAACTTCACCAGATAAAGCAACATCAATGGGATCTGCTCCACCGCCTGATATCGTAATATCTCCACTATAAACACCGGCGGGAAGCTCTTCCTCTAACCTGACATAAATTGGAGTACTTGATCCGTCATATGCAGGAAGTAGAACAGAACTATCGTAGCCGGAAGATTCTGATAGTGAAACTTCAAAGTTTGTAGGTGCAGCAATAGTAACATTTGTACCATCCAGATCGGAGCCAGTTAAGTTAAATGATTGGCTATCAGATGGCCCCTGGCCTTCTAAATATTCGAAATTGTCTAAATTAGGTACGGAAGCTGTTAATAACGGAGTTCCGGGCACTAAATCCACACTACCCCCAATTGCGAGGTCATTACCTGACAACCTGCCTATTGCGAATGTACCTCCTACTGCGCTTGCACTCCAGCCATATAATCTTAGTGTGATAGTAGTTGCATCGTCAACTTCCTGTAAATCAGTAATACCAGATAAGTCAATTTGGGTCTGAGCATTTCCATTAGGAGTAGTTCCGGTATAAGTAAATGCAGAACCTATATCAACAGACTCTTCACTAAATCCATCCAAACTATAAAGCCATTGGAA
>PXDL01000534.1 GCA_003566395.1 Balneolia bacterium
ACCTCAGCGAGCAAAAAACCGATGAGCGTAAAGGCCGTTACAAAAATGCCGATCTGCTCAAAATGCATGCTTACAAAGACGCCATTCGCCGGACGGGCGGGGCGTATGTGTTGTACCCCGGTACCGAAACTGTAAAACGACACGGCTTTCATGAAATCATTCCAGGTCTTGGTGCTTTCCCGGTGAAACCATCAAGAGACGAAACCGGAATCGGTGCGCTCAGGGAATTTATCCAAGAGGTACTCGGGCATTTCCAAAACCGGGTGAGTCAAAGGGAGAAGCTGGCACAACGTACTTTCCGCATACATGAAAACGAACCCGATATAGGCGATACGTTTACAGATTTTGTACCGGAGCCATATGGGGATTACCGCGACTACCTGCCGGACGAGACTTTTATACTGATTGGTTACTCCAAGTCTGAGGAACATTTTGCATGGATTTGCGCGAAAAATCTCTACAACTTCAGAATGGACGGAGATGCCGGCTCACTTATACTTGACCATCGAACTGTAAACGCCCGTTACCTGCTGACCCACCGTGCCGGACAGACTGAATCGGCTGATTTGTTTGAGATTGTTTCCGAAGGCCCGGAAGTATATTCAAAGCAAAAGCTCGCAGACGCTAATTATCCGAACCCGCGCCATGATAATTACCTAGTCATCAGGATAAAGCCGGTTAGTCAGCCCGGGCTTCAGAATCAAAGATGGAAATTCACAGATTTACCAAACTATCGTGAAGGACGCGCGAAAGCTCTTCCTTTTACTACCACTCTTGCCGAGCTGATGAAAAAACGCATTCCGGGGTAATTTTCCATATAGGAAGCGTCACTATATTTTTCGTTCATATAGGTGTTTGTTCCGTTCTTTAATTTGTTTTTTGTCCATTTGGGATAAACTCTTTTTTTCAAATTCTCTTCAACCTCAACCCACCCCAGCCCAAAAACTTGTAATCCACCCACCAAGCATGTAGATTTCAAGATCATCCTTTAGTACTTCAGCAATCCAGTAATTCTTAACGATAGGTAGCATGCCTGTTCTCACAAATATCGGAGTCTTATATACCTGTGCCGGGGAAGGCGGTCAGGCCGACGTTCACCCTGTGAAAAATGCCGCGCTGGTTTGGCAGCGGGATAAAATTGTGTGGACCGGACGGGAAACGGATCTTCCGGATCAGTATCAGCAGGAGGAAACCGTGGATGCGCAGGGGGGGGCGGTCATTCCCGGACTGGTGGAGTGCCATACGCATCTGGCGTTCGGGGGATGGCGGTCCGATGAGTTTGAGCTGCGCTCGCTCGGGCGTCCGTATATCGAGATCGCCAGGGCCGGCGGCGGAATCCTGAGTACGGTCCGCGATACCCGTGAGGCCTCCGAAGACGAACTGGTTGAAAAGGCGATGGGGCATCTTACACAGATGCGGAAGCTGGGCATCACCACGGTAGAGTGCAAGAGCGGATACGGATTAAACCAGGAGGATGAAATCAAGCTGCTGAATGTGTACCGCAGGCTGGATGTGATGCAGCCGCTGGATATTATCTCCACGTTTCTGGGGGCACATATGGTTCCGCCGGAATTCAAGGACGATCGCGAAGCCTATATTTCCCTGCTCATCCGGGAGATGATTCCCTATGTGGCCGATAATCAGCTCGCCCGCTTTTGTGACATTTTCATCGAGGAAACGGCCTTCAGTATAGATGAGGCGTACACCATCCTTTCCAACGCTATCGACTACGGACTGCTGCTTAAACTCCATGTGGATCAGCTCAGCGCCGGAGGCGGAGCCGAGCTTGCTGCCGAGCTGGGCGCCGTTTCAGCCGATCACCTGGAATACATTTCCGATAAAGGCATCCGCGCCTTAGCCAATACGGGTGTGGTGGCCGTAAGCCTTCCGCTGGCAAGTTTTTATCTGCGTCAGCCCGCACTACCCGCGAGAAAACTGATTGAGTCGGGCGTGGGTGTAGCAGTTTCCACCGATTTCAATCCGGGCTCCGCACCCAGCTATCATCTGCCCTTTGCGATGAGCCTGGCATGTACGTTTCAGCACATGAGTCCGGCCGAAGTTCTGAAAGGAGCTACGTTCTATGCCGCCAAAGCCCTCCGCATGGAGGATGATATCGGATCCGTCCAGCCCGGCAAACGCGCCGATTTCGCCATCCTCGATACACCCTCGGTAAATCACTGGATGTACCACTTTCGCGGAAACATCTGCCGCTCGGTTTATAAAGATGGGATTCAGATTGTCTAACAGGTTAATTCAGAATTATAGAATTCAGAGTTCAGAATTGTTCTTATTCCGTATTAATGCGATGACAGAACGCTGTTGGCGCTGACTGGAGCGTGATCTTCGCAGTTCTTTGAAGCTTCCTTGCCCAAACGGAGCACCAATCAAGCCCACAGCTTTCGTTTTCGGGAGTCCTGTTGTCCTCACACAAGCCAAGAAAGGAAGTTCAGCTTCTGAACTCCCCAAACATTACTTTGGGGCCGGATGTACTCCCGATCCAACTTCACCCTTCGTCAACCCCTCCAGACCCCGCGTCCACCTCCCCTTGGCTTTGGAGGTGCTTTTTTTTAGGCTGAAAGCTCAAATTTGTTTGGATAATGTAAATCGTCCCGGGCCGGAACAATTTTGAATTTTGAATTTTACATTCTGAATTACCCCCCCCTTTATCTCCTTTTCATAAATCCTTGTTATATTACAAGACTATACCAAAATCCAAGTAAGTTTATTCCGCAGTACCATGTCATCTCTTTATTCGCGCTTTAACGTCATTGTGGTGGGTGGCGGCCATGCCGGTAGTGAAGCGGCAGCCGCAGCGGCCCGGATGGGTGCCCGCACCCTAATGATCACCATGAACCTCAACGCCATTGGGCAGATGTCCTGCAATCCGGCGATGGGAGGGGTGGCCAAGGGCCAGCTTGTGCGCGAAATCGATGCGCTTGGTGGAATCTCGGGCATAGTGACCGATGAATCAGGTGTTCAGTTCCGCATGCTCAACCGGAGCAAAGGTCCGGCCATGTGGTCACCACGTGCCCAAAGCGACCGCATGCTGTATGCTCAAAAAATCAGGGAACAGCTTGAAACCGTTCCCAATCTGTTCTTTCGTCAGGATAATGTGACGCAACTACTTATAGATGAAGATAAAAACGCATACGGTGTCATCACCCAGACCGGTCAGGAAATTTATGCCGATGCCGTAATCGTTACCAGCGGCACCTTTCTGAACGGACTAATCCATATCGGTGAAAAAAACTATGGAGGCGGACGCTCCGGTGAACGCGCTTCCGTCGGCATTACCGAGTGCCTGCTTCAACACGGCTTCGAAGCCGGACGACTTAAAACCGGTACGCCTCCCCGCGTGGACGGCCGCACCGTAAATTATGACAAGCTCGAAGAGCAGTTTGGTGACGAAGACCCGTCCGCCTTCTCCTTTATGACCGATGAGCTTTCCTGGGCCGGTAATCAGCTCAGCTGCTGGATAGGCTACACCTCACCCGAGGTCCATGATGTCCTTCGCGGTGGATTTGCCCGCAGTCCGATGTTTAACGGATCTATAAAGTCAACGGGGCCAAGGTATTGCCCGAGTATTGAGGATAAAATTAACCGATTTGCGGAACGTGACCGGCATCAGCTCTTTTTAGAACCTGAAGGCTGGAATACGTACGAAATGTACCTCAACGGATTTTCCACAAGCCTGCCCGAGGATGTGCAGTACAAAGCCCTCCGCTCTATCGAAGGTTTTGAAGATGTGATGATGATTCGTCCGGGCTACGCTATTGAGTACGATTATTTCCCGCCGCATCAGATTCACCGGAGTATGGAGACCAAAATTGTTTCCAATCTCTTTTTTGCAGGACAGATTAACGGTACCACCGGATATGAAGAGGCGGCGTGCCAGGGACTGATGGCCGGCATCAACGCAGCGCGGAAAGTCAGGGGTGAGGAAGAGGTGGTGCTTTCACGCGCTCAGGCCTACATCGGCGTGCTTATCGATGACCTCGTCAATAAAGGCACCGAGGAGCCTTACCGCATGTTTACCTCCCGTGCCGAGCATCGCATTCTGCTTCGTCAGGATAATGCCGACCTTCGCCTTACTCAGATCGGCCGTGATATCGGCCTGGCCACAGAAGAGCGCTACGACCGTTATCAATTGCGCCGCAATATGATAGATGAACTCATGCAGCTATTTAAAGCCCATAGCGTGAGACCTGAAGTATATAATCAGTTTTTAGAATCCAAAGAGACCACTCCGCTGAAACAGCCGATCAAGTTCCCGAATCTTATTACGCGTCCCCAGCTTTCTGTTTGGGAGATGTTGG
>PXDL01000308.1 GCA_003566395.1 Balneolia bacterium
AGATGGGGCAGAAACGTTTGATTTAACACAAATCAGTTTTCTCTACAGAAGTACTAATGCTGGACCGGGGCAAGTTACAATCACTATCAATGGAATAGAAGTAACAACCATAGATAATGCTAATAAAAATACGACTGATTCATTTTCAAATGCACTAAGTCTTAATGGGTTAACATCAGCGGAGGTCAGAATTATAGGATGGAAAACCGACACCGAGCAAACAACTGGCGGTGGTGCATTTAGAATTGATGATGTTAAACTTGAGGGAAATGTGACTTTAGGGGAAAACCCTCTGATTGTACGTAATCCTACTTCATTGAGTGATTTAAATTATGCAGAGGGAAGCGGTCCATCTGGAGAACAAAGCTTTACTGTTGAAGGGAGTAATCTTGAAAGTAATATTACTATAACCCCTCCGACGAATTTCGAAATTTCAGAAACACCCGGAAGCGGATTTACGGATAGTCCTATAATTTTGACAGAGACCGGTGGCACTGTCGCAGAAACACCGATTTTTGTTAGATTAGCGGCAGGATTAGGTATAAATACTTACAGCGGAAATATCATTCTAAGTTCTACTAATGCAACTGATGCATTAGTAGCTGTTTCCGGTGAGGTTGTTGATGCTTTTGCAATACCATATTCAAATACTTTTGGTAATGAAACCAATACAACCTTAGCTTTAAATCAGGGATTCATTATTCCTGATTTAGATCAAAGAGGTGGTTATATCAAATTAGATATCAATCAGTTTGTTGAGTCACCAACAATTGATTTCACCGAGTTTGATGGCTTACGCATTCAATACACTTTAGCTACATTTGGTGGTACTGGTAGCCAGCAATTTTCAACCAGAATTTCAACAGATGGAGGAGACACATACACTACTCTTGAGACATTTGATGTTGCTACTGATGGTACAGCTGTAACTGAAATAGACCTTACAGGCGTGTACAATGAGCCTAACGGGAAATTACAATTTCAAATGACAGGCGGCACTAACTCCACAAGATTTAGTGATTTATTTATAGATCCGTCTTACACTGCCCTAATCGGCGAAGACCCCACTCGCCAGAACGAAGGCTGGAGATTTCTAAGTTCCCCAGTTCAGGGTTCAACCTTCGGGGAATTATTCAGTTCTGTATGGACCCAAGGAGTTGAGGATTCAAATGATCCACCGCCGACCGATTTTTCACCAAATGTGATATCATTAGAAGCTAGTGGCGAATACATTGGCTTTAATGGACTTGCGACTCCGATCACACCCGGGCAAGCTGTAGGGTTATTCGTGTTTGAAGACGACAATCCTTTAAACTCCGGAACTATAGATGGTGGTTTTCCAAAAACCTTAACCGTGACAGGCCCTGAGCATACTGGCAGTATAACCATGGATGGGCTCCTTAATGGGGGAAATGAAGTTTTCTCGCTTGTCGGAAACCCATTTAACAGTTCTGTCCGATTCGGTGATTTCACAACTGTAAATGTGGGCGAAGTTGTTTATGTCTATAGCCACAACGCTACAACTGCCGAGTTTGGAGACTTAATTGAGCCAACTACTGACGCTGGTGGTGGCTTCTTACCATACAGTACTGCAGGTGGTGGTAGCGGTAGCCTCACCAACGGTATCATTGCACCTTTTCAAGGATTTTTTGTTTACGCTACTGGCGTAGATACTCCACAGCTTACGATACCTGAATCCGCAAAAACGACAGATGAAGGCATTGGGTTACTCAATACTTCCACAATGCCAGCCTTACAACTAATAAGTCGCATCAACGAATCACAGGTTAACAGGGTTTGGATCAGCTTTAATGATGAAGGAAGCACCAACTTCAATTACTTTGATGCGCCTTATCTTTATCCACTCGATTACAAACCGTTCTTAAGCATGTACACAGAGAGTGATGGTTATCCACTTTCAATTAAAAATCTGCCCGCAGAACTGATCGATGCAATAACTCTCCCTATACACCTTCAAGCATGGCAGCCTGGTGCCGAAGGTTATGAACCCATGGAAGGCGAAGTCGAGCTCATCTGGCCGGTGTTTGATAACATCCCGGACGAGTGGGGCATCACCATTACCGATACGCATACCGGTGATGTCATCGATCTGCGCGAAAGTGACGGGTATAGCTTTGATCTCGGCGCATCACAGAACAAAAGCGCAACCCTGGAGCACAAAGTGGCCATGCGCTCGCCCGAGATGAGCGAGAAGAATGATCCCGAAGCCCGCCTTATGATCACCATCACCCCGGATCAGCCGACCGACATTCCGACCGACGGACAACTTCCGCGGAGTTTCGCACTCGAGCAAAACTACCCGAACCCCTTCAACCCGGCCACGCAGATTCGCTATGAGCTGCCGGAAAGCGCCGAGGTGAGATTGGATGTATTCAACATTCAGGGTCAGCTTGTAGCCACCCTGGTTAACGAGAGCCGCGCGGCCGGCACGCATACCATCAGCTTCGACGCATCGGCCCTGTCGAGCGGGGTGTATCTGTACAGACTACAGGCCGGCTCGCAGGTATTCACGCGCAAAATGACGCTCATCAAATAATCCAGAGAGGTACTCATAATGACTTTTAAAAACATGAAATCAGCTAACGACATGAAGTGTTCAGCTTCATCACTTTCATTTTCAACCCGCGTCACCGGAATGATGAGCGCAATCATAATTACCGGGCTGCTGGCATTTGCCCTGCCCGATACAAGCGAGGCTCAGTCACAGCCTAAAGCTCCGCAGGATGCGGCTCCAATGTCAGGCCCAACACCACCGGCACCTCCGGGCGCACCTGATCAGGTCCCGATCGACGGAGGTCTTGGGCTCTTGGTCGCTGCGGGCGGTGCGTATGCTTTACGGAAGATGCATAAAAACAAAAATGCAGAATAGAGATAGACTTTCTATTCCCGTGCTTAAAATATGTTCTAATAATCGTTAGTTCATTTATTTCTTAAATCAGGCTGGCGCTCGCTTGGGGCGTCAGCCTTTTTTATTACCCTGATATGGCAATCTTTTTAACACAGATTTAACGAGCATTTCCAGTATCTTCAATTCAATCATTTAGTAAGGCTGTTTTAGTATTAATCAGCTATTTTTTTCCTAAAGACTGTAGATTTTATTAAAATTTTGATGACCCTCCGCCTGTTCCTGGCCGCAATGGTTTGTTTATGCCCGGCCATTCTTTTTGCGCAATCCGGTTCATTTTCTGAACCAGGTCCGCATGAATCTATTTTCCCGGGACTCTCCGGAAACCAGCTGCTTGACAGCCTTACTGTCCATTACCGGCCCGATTTTGTCTATAATTATGATGATGCCCGTGACCATATGTTCACCTTCACCGATAACAACAGCAACGAGGTGATTTGTGTGTACACTGGTGATGTCCTTCACATCCCGGCTGATGCCCAGAATCCCCGGGCCGATTTCACCAATCCCGCTAACTGGAATACCGAACACTTATGGCCGCAGTCGAAAGGAGCGGGAACGCAAATAGCGATTTACACCATCTTCGTTCAACAAGAGGGGATGTAAACTCATCCCGCGGTAACAATTCGTTTGCCCTCATAAACCCGCAGCAGGTCAATCGCTGGTGGAAAGATGATGGAAGCCAGATTACACAGCCATCCGGTGATTTAGGCCTGTGGAGTCGTACCGGAACTAATGTATTCCAGGTACGGGACGCTCAGAAGGGTGATGTGGCCCGATCCATGTTCTATTTTTATATGATTTATCGCGCTCAGGCCGAAGCAGCTGACTCCACCTTTTTTAGTCAGATGCAGAATACACTTCGTTCCTATCACAACGCTGATTTTGTTGATGCAGCCGAGACAGATCGAAACCTCCGTATCGAAACTCTTCAGGGCAATACCAATCCGTTTGTGACCGACACCACTCTGGTGAGGCGTGCCTTTTTCGAAAATTTCAATCCGGATGAGGTTGGATATTTCGTTAATTTTGAAACAGGATCAAAGGGAAGTTATACAATTGGTAATGTCGATCTGAACGGTATAGAGTGGACATTTGATAATGCCCTAATTGGTAACTCTACTGGTGACCTTTTTCTTGGATCAAGATCAGCCCGAATGCAGGTACCCGCTGAAATTTTTATGATTGAGGATAAGGAAGGCGGGCTGGGTACCATAAGCTTTGTATATTCGCGTTCTGATTTCAGCAATGACAGAAACGAAACAGCGCCGGTTCTATCTGTTGAATACAGCAATGACCAAGGCAATACATGGACACAGGCCGGTGCTGATATTGACCTGAATGGCGTAAATCAGCTGACCACTTATTCGACTTTAATCAATGAA
>PXDL01000247.1 GCA_003566395.1 Balneolia bacterium
AGTGTCAGTAACCAGTCTGAAGAAATAATTAAAATAGCCGGAGCTTGATATCTGACTAACTTTTGTTGTGAAAATCATTCACCATTCAAAACCCAACATTCACAATTGGGAGCGGAGCGACCTGCGCCATTTTTTTCAAGGCCGGATTTATTGGAGCTATTTGAAAACACTTTCCCCTGATTAGGAAGAAATTCATTTCAGAAATCCGAGCCGGTGCAACTCAGATAAAACCCGGAACCATTAGAAAACAAGCCGGAAGCCGTTAAGAATAAACATCCTAAATCAGCTTCCGGCCTGCGGTGAGGGGATTTTTCGGTGAAGGCTGCTCAGAATCCGATAGACGTCCCAAAAACGAAAAACATGCGTTCTGCATGCGGATTACTTATCAGCGAGGCGGAAATGCCCAGCGGGAATCCTGAGCCGATGGTAAACTCCTTTGAAACCGTGCCGCCTACATTTATAAATGCGAAGCCGGTGGTCTCATATATTGCTGCCTCGCCGGAAGTAAAGCCGGCAAATAAAGAGAGGTCGGCCTCACTCAGGCTTTGGGTCAACGACACTTCGTGATACAGCGCATTGTCGTCATCATTATGGATGAACACGCCCGTACTCAGGCCGATTCCGGTATTTTCGGAAATCATGGTTTCATAGGCAAAACCCAGCTCCAGAAAGTGTGCATCAGCCTCGAAATAGGGTACGGGTTCATCCGGGAAAGTGTAGTCGGTAAGCGACAAGCTGAAATCGCCGGCATTGGTTTCAAAGGTGTAGGAAACGAAAAAATCGATTTCGGTCCCGGCGGGATTTCCGTTGGTTGCATAGGCCGCCCAGGCCCCGATTTCGAAGCCTCCGTAAGAGAAGGCGATTTCCGGCATCAGGCTGGGAGAGTTGCCGAAGTCGAAACCACGCCATACGTAGCGGCTGTTGTATTCAAGGCTCACATCAAGCTGTGCTTTGGCTTCGCTCGCAAAAACAAAAAGCAGGGCGGAGCTGATTGCAACCATTTTCAATAGGCTTATGCATCGGTTCAGTTCAGTTTTTTTCATAGCTGTTTATCATGGGATTGAGTTAAGAGTTGCCTCGTGTATCCCCTCAGAACACGTACATACCCCGTTATTGGTGTAAACAAGGTTTTTTGAAAAGGCGAAAGCCGGGCAAAAGGATGGTTTTATATATCCTCCAGATAATCGTCAACAAAAATCAGCCGGGCAATCGTACTGAGAAAGGCCCGGCCTTTTACACCGGGACCTTTTTCAGAAAAAATAGTGCTTGAAATGCGGTGTTAATTATTGCAACACAGGTTCGGTCTTGGTCGTGGCAAATCCGTTGGTTTCCACTCCGGCAAAGTTCGGATAAGCCGGAACGCCATGCTCGGCGATATCCAGACCCGTCGATTCAAATTCCTCGCTTACGCGCACGCCTATGGTGTATTTGAGGGCTCCGAATACGGCGAAGGCAAAAAGAAAGGTGAAGCCGAACACGGCCAGAACGCCGATTAGTTGAGTCACGAATGAGAATTCCGGTACGAAAATCCCTACGGCCAGGGTGCCCCAAATCCCGCAAACCCCGTGGACCGAAACGGCACCGACCGGGTCGTCAAGTTTGAGCTTATCCAGGCCGATAATCGCAAAAACGACGATGGCTCCGGCAATGGCGCCCACAACTGCCGCGAACAAGGGTGAAATAACGTCCGCCCCGGCGGTTATGCCCACAAGTCCTGCCAGAATACCGTTAAGGGCCATGGTGGCATCAAGTTTTTTAATGAATACTTTGGTGATGAGCATCGCACTGAGTGCACCTGAAGCCGCTGCGATGGCGGTTGTTACAAACACAAAGCCGACTTCGGCAGGATTGGCGCTCAGCACCGAGCCGCCGTTAAAGCCGAACCATCCGAACCAGAGGAGAAAAGCTCCGACGGTCGCCAAAGGTATGTTGTGACCCAAAATCGGGTTGATACTGCCGTCTTTGCCATATTTTCCTTTTCGTGCTCCCAAAAGGATGATACAGGCCAGTCCGGCCACGCCGCCCACGCCGTGCACAAGTGTGGAGCCGGCGAAATCATAAAAACCAAGCTGATCGAGCCAGCCGCCGCCCCATAACCAGCTCCCGGTAATCGGGTATGATACAGCAACGATAATGAAGCCGAAAATCATAAACGCATGGAGTTTAATCCGGCCGGTAACGCATCCAGAAATAATGGTAGCTGCGGTAGCGGCAAACATGGCCTGGAAAATGAAATCGGCCCAGATGGTCATGTCTTCACCATAGGCAGGTGTTAGGAATCCAACAGCGTCGGAAGGATCAAATCCGATTCCGAACCCTCCGAATCCGAACCACCCGTTGAAATCGCCCGGATACATGATCTGAAAGCCTACAAAAGCATAGGCCAGTATGCCCGTACAAAGAATAAACACGTTTTTATAGATTACATTCACAGTGTTCTTTGCGGCCGTCATACCGCTTTCGACCGATGCAAAACCGAGGTGCATAATAAACACCATGGCGGCGGCCAGCAAAATCCAGAGGTTGTCTATCATGAATTTTGCGTAGTCGGGAGAAGCCATAAACTCCTCCATGGTTTCGTAAACCGGCTCGGCGGATACTGAACCGGGAATCATAAGGATTCCTGAAATAAGTAAGGCAATAAGAGTTGATATTCTATATTTCATAAGCTGTTTAGCATGTTTTATTAAACGATTGTCGTCATTAGTGCGGCTACGCTTAAATTCTGTTTAAATATATTTCTTGTCAATAGTTTTTTGCATAAAATCAATAAAACATACTACTTATATGTATAATTAGATTTAAAAAGCGCTTTTTGCCGGGACGTTTTTATGATGATTTTTTCTCCAACAGGCCTGAGGATTCAAAGTTTACGGTGTTAAGGTAAGCCTATGAGCGGAATGGAATCCCGCCGGAACTGCGTGATGGCGGGGGATAACCGGTGTGGTAGTAACTACTATATGTGGAAGCGTCTCTTGAAGGAGAGTGTAAGTCCGGTTGGACCCTAACCGGATTTATTTCAGGATAAGGCCCTCGTTTCCGCGCAGGCTCACGGTTCTCTGTGATATCGCATCGGGCTGATCCATATAGGTAGAGAGCAGAAGTTTTTCTCCGGAAACATCCGACGGGAGCGTAAATGAAGCCGGCTCCGGACCGAAATTCAGAAGAATTAAAAAGGATTCATTTCTACCGCTTCGAAGGTAACAAAACAGCTGATCGGGCGCCTCAACAGTTTGGCAGCTGCCGTAAATCAGGGCGGGATGGGCACGTCTGAGTTCTATTACTTTTTTCACAAAGTGCAGCATTGAGGTACTGTCCTGCTGCTGTAATTTCACATTCTGAAGCGGGGCCGAGTCGCCTGCGGGCAGCCAGGGCGTAACGTTTTCATCACAAAATCCGGCGTGGAGGCTCTCGTTCCAACGCATCGGAGTACGAACGGGGTCGCGTCCGAGTCCCATCCCCGGAGAAAGCAGTTCCCACGGGTCCTGAACGCGGCCGGGCGGAATATCCACGCTTTCCATGCCGAGTTCATCCCCGTAATAAATGGTAGGCGTGCCCCGAACGGTTAGCAGAAACAGATATCCGCAATGCGACTGCTGCCGGCCCGCACGGGTAGCGAAGCGCGGCTGATCGTGATTGCTCAGCACCCAGTTCGGCCATCCGTGAGCCGGGATTTCGCGCTCAAAGGTTTCGGTTAACTTTCGTACGTTCGGCGCCTGCCAGGGGGTGAATATCAGCCTGAAATTAAACGGAAGATGGAACTCAGGCTTGTCGGGTGTTCCGTAATGCTTCACAAGCTGAGGGATCGTCAGGTTCATTTCGCCTATGGTCACCTTGTCTTCAAATTCATCTGCAGTTTGGCGAATCCACCGGTTGAACTGATGGATGTCCGGGGTGTTTTTGGTGTTTTTCTCAATTACGCGGAAGGAGCGGTCCATTCCGGTTTTCCATTCCGGATTCTCGGGATTGTCGGTGAAATTCACGTCTTTCATTACCCGGTAGGAAACGTCCACCCGGAATCCGTCCACACCGCGACGAAACCAAAACCGGAGAATATTCAGCATGGCTTCCCTGACTTCCGGGTTGCGCCAGTTCAGGTCGGGCTGCTCTTCCAGAAAGGTATGCAGATAATACTGACCGGTATTTTCATCCCATTTCCAGGCCGATTTTCCGTCGAACCGGCTCAGCCAGTTGTTGGGCGGACCTCCTCCGGGCGCGGGGTCTTTCCAGTAGTACCAGTTCCGTTTCGGATTGTCGCGGCTGCTTTTAGATTCCAGAAACCACGGGTGCTCATCCGAGGTGTGATTGG
>PXDL01000456.1 GCA_003566395.1 Balneolia bacterium
ATTAGGGCTTACAACTGATACTGTTCACTGATTCTGTACTCTGGTACTGTACTCTGATACTGGTTACCTTTTGTCCTGCTTCCTGTATTTTAGTATCATAAAGCAAAGCCAGATATAAATTTTTATACCTTTTTTTGCCCCGGTACGTCATCACCAAATTCCGATATTTTGAAAATTGATATTGTAAGATGTTTGCTTATTTCTTTTATGCTCATCATGTCCGGCTTTCCTGCATCAGGGAATGCCTTTGTTGGTGAACCTCCGCAAGGAGATCAAAACGATTTGATCGGATCCGATCCCGATGATGCAGAGCCTCCTGCTATTCCTGAAGAATGGCAAATGGATGGAGAAGAATGGAATTTGGTATGGCGCGATGAGTTTCAGGGTGAAGAAGTTGATCAGACCAAATGGTCCCATCTCAGTTCATCACTGCAGGACCAGCAGCAGGGAAATTGCGGTGAGAATGATCAGCAGGAATGGAATACGTTCGACAATATCGAAATGAATAATGGTGTGCTCACCATGAACGCGCATCGATTGGATGAACCCTATGATTCCGGAGCCAATTGTGACTTCCTGTATCCATGGACCGGAGTTGTGATGAACAGTTCACCGGGTATTTCCTTTTCCTACGCCTATATCGAAACCCGGTCAAAACTCCCGGTAACACACGGCATGTGGACGGCTTTCTGGACCTGGCAGGCACCCGGCGCAAATGTTCAAAAGGAAATCGACGTAAAAGAATACTGGAGTGCATGGACTCAGGAACAATATTTAAACGCGACTCACGGACCGAATATGCCGGACGTCAATACCGGATCTTCGTGGGTTCAATGGGGAGATGACAATGGTCCCGGCGAGTGGAACGTTTACGGCGCAGATATCCGGCCTGACGGTATTCATTTCTATTTAAACGGAGAGATGGTTAACCGTGCCGAGGGTGATTTGGGAGAAAATCCTCAAATGAATATCATCATAAATCTTGCTGTTTCACGAGGCAACCTGGCCCCTCCATCGCATGTTAACCATGCACAGAAACATGTCGATTATGTTCGTGTGTGGAAAAGAACCTTTCCAACCGATTCCGAAGTACTGCCTGACGTTCCAAACCAGGTCGTACTTGATCAAAACTACCCGAACCCGTTTAACCCGGTAACCAGAATCAAGTATCAGATTCCGGCATCCAGCCATGTGACTCTGGAAGTTTTTGATATGCTCGGCCGGCATGTGGAGACTTTGGTCGATGGTCGGAACTCAGCCGGTCATCACTCGACTGAATTCGACGGCTCTAACCTTGCGAGTGGGATTTATGTCTATAGACTATCTGTAGGAAATACGGTCCGGACAAGAAAACTTACCCTGCTGAAATAAGGAGATAGTACTATTTAAAGACACCGTGTCCGGAAAAAGAGATTAAAATATTCAATGCTAACAGCGATCAATCATGTTGAACCGGTATATAGGGAAGAGGGAGTTAAGAACAGAGCTTACGTAGTCGTCGAGAGACCAGCACAAAGTATGGGCAGGGGAGATGATAGCTTTTAAAGGCTAATGAGAATGGAGCCACTATAAACTGTCATGGCTCAGGTGTGCTTCGTCAGGATGGAAATAGTCAAAACCAAGTTTTCTACCCTGATGATGTGTATAAAAACATATTGTGCATAGAGTGATTGGAATTAAACCTGATGATGAGTTTATGAGAGCTTTCACCGGCTATATGTTACGAAAAAACTAATATCATGGACTAGTTTTGAAATATGCTTATAGATATACATCTGGCCGTTGCTATTTCTATTGGTAATTACCAAATTAGCGTTTTAATAATTTCACTTGTGAATTATTCAGTCGGTACTTTGAAGGCTATGCAGAATCATTATTATTAATGACTTCTGTTTGTTATCAGAAATTGAAATCTTAATCCCGGAACTTAGAGGGTCTTTCGTTTTATCTTTTTTCCGCCTTGAATACGAACTAAGTCCTTGTTTTAGTACATCCTTCAGCAAACTCAAAACATTGAATTAAACTAATTCCATGAACCTAAAATACAACCTAAAAAAACTACTTCGGAAGTTCGGATACGACATTTCACGCTATAAATCCGATCCCCACAAAGCTTCACGTGTACAAAAGTTATTACGTTCCTATAAAATCGATATTGTTCTTGATATAGGTGCTAATACGGGGCAATTTGCGGAATTCTTGAGAAAGGACGCTGAATATTCAAAAAAAATCATGTCTTTTGAGCCATTAAGTTCTGCGTTCTCTCTGCTGAAAGAAAAAGCAGAGAGGGACCTCAATTGGGTTGTTTTCAATACTGCATTAGGAGACATGAATGGAACAAGTCAAATAAATATAGCGGGCAATTCACAGAGCAGTTCATTACTTGAAATGTTGCCGACTCATTTAAAATCAGCCCCTCAGTCTAGTTATAGAGGAAAAGAAACGATTGAAGTAAAGAAACTGGATTCTATTTTTGATGACCTGTGTAGCGCTAATAATACCGTATATATGAAGATTGACACCCAGGGTTTTGAAAACAAAGTACTTGAAGGAGCAGAAAACGCTCTTCAGAGGATACATTCTGTTCAAATGGAAATGTCGCTTGTTCCGCTGTATCAAGGAGAATTGTTGTTTGAAGAACTATATAGTTTAATGAAAGAAAAAGGTTATAGCTTGGTCACTATTCTTCCAGGGTTCTCGGACAAAAAAACTGGGCAATTGTTGCAGGTTGATGGTATATTTCATCGTTTTTAAACATTACTGCCCGTTAAATTGTCATAGACTCCCAGCTGTTCTCTAACAACTGTCTTTGAAAGTGATAGCAATTGCTAGGTAAAAATGTATAAGCATCATACACCCTATATGACTGCACTTTGCTCTCAAAACTCATTACATACAAATTCCCTTTCGGTGGTAGCGGGTTTAACGAAGACGGCGGCGGTGTGGGCCGGAAGTTCGACCTGGCCGTCAGGACTGATGCGGGCCTGTGCTGCCTGGGGATCGGCTCCTTCTGCCAGTATGGGATGAAGCTGCATTCCGGATAATCCGGTAGAAAATTGCTGCGCCTCGTTATCGGCATTGAAGACAACCAGAATACCGTCGTAACGGGCATCAAGAGCACTGCCTGCACATGCACCGTCCGAAACAGTCATGGCAATAATGCCCGGCTGCTGATCCGGACCGGTATTGTGAAACTTCACCCTGCTATTGATCTCTTCTGCCGTTTCGAGGCGGAATAAGGGCGAACTATAGCGTACCCGGAGCTGATCTTTGAAAATTTCATGAGCGAGCTCCATGTGCCCGCGCTGCACATCAATATTCGGATTGGTGAGGAATTCACGATGCGCATCCCAGCGGTCTTCATTATCCCAGGCGGGAGGAAGCCCGCGCCCCCAGTTATGGGTTTCAAGAGAAAAATCCACCTGATTGAACCAGTCGCCCGAATCAAAACTGTTGCGATCCATAGATTTAGAGCGCAGGATGTCGGATCCCATCTGGTGAAAAGGCACGCCCTGTCCGTAATTTATAAAGGCCAGGCTCAGCATGTGAACCTTCACACGGTCGTCGGTGCTCATATCGAAGGGAAGCTTGGTTTGTGTATTATCCCACAGGGTTTCGTTATCGTGCTTATCGATGTAATTGATGGTTTCCTGCGGCAAATCCGTGAAGCCGATCCACTCGTTGAAGCCGTCGGTCTGCTCGCCCATACGGTTGATGTACGGATAACTTCTCAGGTTCCCGGCCATACCGACTCTGATGCGGTCCGCCTGGGACAACAGCTCTGAAAGCTGATTATCGCTATCTTCGCCGGCCTCTTCATTCGGAAACAGATAGCGTCCGCTGGTGAAACCCTGAGCGCGGCCGTTATTGGTAAAATTTCCTCCGCGGATGGCATCCCGGCTCCGGTCGTTGAAATTGCCGATGCCGGTGCCACCCATGTTGAACTGTGTCGCCTGTACAAAAATACGATCATCGGCCCCCTCGCCGAAATTCCATCCTTCGCCATAGATATAGATGTTGGCGCCGTCCACCTGGTGCTCCTCCATCGTAAGTTTTGCCAGTTCGTCCCGTAACCGCTCCATCACCGACCGCGGATGATGGCCCATCAGGTCGAACCGGAACGAATCGATCTTGTACTGTCTTGACCAGAGCAGCACCGAATCGATGATCAGCTTCTCCATCATGGCATGTTCGGCGGCGGTATTTTCGCAGCAGGTCGAGGTCTCCATGGCCCCGGTGTCGGGATCATAACGGTGGTAGTATCCGGGCACGATCTTGTCCAGCACCGAAAAGCGTGAG
>PXDL01000189.1 GCA_003566395.1 Balneolia bacterium
ATTCTCCTTCACAAGTATACTTCTTAGAACAGTTCAGATAGTGGTTCTACGTATGGTTCTGTTGTTGTTTTCAGGTTTTGAATCACAGAATGTTCTTCGAATTTTTTTTTTTGTGACTTTTGGCGAAAAAGAGGACAAAAAAAGATTTTTCTGCGATTCTGACCGGAAAATTGTTTTCTTTTTCTTTTTTCTTCTTTTTTCTTTGGAGTATGAAGGGTGGGAAGACAAAAGTGAGAAAGATCGTTCATCTGTAACAGTGGTGTGACCAAATTTCGAATCTTGTTTCAAAATTTCTTGTTTTCCAATCTTGTTCTTGTTTTTTTGAAAAACAAGAAACCTTGTTTTGAATTTTTTTCCCCCTTGAATTTTGAGAAATTTCTTGTTCTTGTTTTTGAAGATCTTGGAACGGATTTTCTTGTTTCTTGTTTTTCGAATTTTGTAAAATCCCAAACTTCTTGTTTCTTGTTTTTCAAATTTTATAAAAATCCCAAACTTCTTGTTTCTTGTTTTTCAAATTTTGTAGAAATTCCAAACTTCTTGTTTCTTGTTTTTAAGGGAGCGAAAGTTCTTGTTTCTTGTTTTGTTTCTTGTTTTCAAAATTTTTTCCCCATCCATTTTTGAAATTTTTTTCCTGGTCCATTTAAGTCCAATTCAAAGCAAATAGCTCCAACAAAAGGTGATGCAAAGTACTAGGATAACTCTTACGAATACTTTACAATGTAAAAAAAACGTAAAATCTATAAAATATACGCAATTCTAATCAATATCTCATTTTTCGTCGTCCCCATCTCCGTCTTCAGTCGTGAACAGATCATAAAAGCTTCCCAACTCGTTAATGGAAGTAGATACTGCGGGAGGTGGCGTGACTGCAGGTTCGAAGGGTTCCCCGATGCTCATCAATGCGTTCAATGCAAGTTCATCCCAAAACTGATTCCGCTTTCGTGGTTTTCCGCAGTTCTTCGAGTGCTCTTCTTCTTTTTTGCGTTCGATATCAGCTTCGGTTTCGTCATCCTCATCTTCAGCAATATGTAAAGCCCCAGGGGAATCGGAGACGGTTGACTTTGAGCCTTTTGAAGCCATGGGATTGTTGTTCAATATATCTTGGGTGTCTGGCAATGTGTTGACTCGGCAAAAAATACGCTCATGCATCGTTACTGGAGCTTTGCTGAGACAGTGAGATTCTCCCTCCAGACCGGCTTTGGAAAAGACTCTTTCACAAGGAGCAGTGGTTACCAATGTTGAAAAAAGAGCAAGACATGTGCGCCGATATTCCGTGTTGTTGAGTGAACTCAGCATCATCGAAGGAAAGGTATCGGCCAAATCCATTCGAGGTTTTCCATGTAGTTCCAGAGCATGATTCCATTTCTTCATCAAAGTCGCATCGTTTGAAAGTTTCGTTCTTGCTTCCACTACTGCACTCACTGAATTTAGCTTTGCAGAGGATTCGGTTTCACAAGGCTTTGTTTCGGACTCCAAGAACGACCCCAAGGATCTATGCGCGAGAAGAACGACATCACCTTCTTCATCGTCATCGTCTCCCACCACCTCAACTTCACTAGAAGCAGTCGCTGACGATGCTGAGGAAGAATTTTCCCGATGCATATGTTCGTGAATTTCTAAGAAGCTTTTGAGGCATTGGTCATGCGAAAGAAACTCATGCTCGTGAGCTTCAAGCAACTTTCTCGCTTTAAAACGAAATTCGCCCCCTTGTTCTTCCCAGTTTGGAAACAAAAACATGATTGCTTGAATGTGCACCAGCTCTAGGAGATTCCCTTTGCTCCTGATCGTTGATGTCGCGTTGGAACCGAAAAAGCGAATCTGGACCTCAGCAAGCAGAGCTCTTCGAACGTGCGAGATTTCTTGCAGTTGATCTCTTTTCGGAATCTTCTCAACAGAGAGGATATCGCCACCAAAACGAAGCTTTTCCGGAGTTGCACGATTAACAGGAGCTAGCATGGACCCGTCATGTTTTAAGAGCTTCCGTAGGCGTAAAAGCTCCAAAATACATAACGGTACATGGCTCATACCCGTAGCTTGCAAATTGGTCGATATCTCGTGCACTGGAGACAGCAACGATACGAGTTGCGAGGCCAACTTGAAATCTGGGAGGATATCCGTTTTACCCGCAACGTCAGCGCCACAATAGGCCTCCACGGCAGTTTGAAGTCGAAGGAATCGAGATAGCAACATGAATATGCCGCTCCAGCGTGTGTTTGATTGTTCCAGAAGGTTCAACTTGGTACTCATCACTTTTTCTTGGATCGATCGAAAGGTTTGAGTGGCTTTGTTGCTTCGATTCAACATCGAAACAAAATCAAAGAATTTACCCAATGCTTGTTTCAACGAGGCCAAAGATCTCAAGACAGTATTATGCAGCTGATGGTTAATGCATAAAAATGCACCCATCCCAGGGGTGCTTTTTTTGAAATCTGATGCAGCTTTGCGAGCATCGCTACCACCATCTGAGATGATACTGCAAACCTTGGAAGTTGGAATCATGAAATGACGCAAGAGTCCACAAAGTCAAATTGCGACAGATTCTGAAGACGACTTTGTTCCAATACTTTGGAGAGGTTTGAGTCCAAGCGTTACAGATGCCTGCTCATAAGAATTGCTTGGCAAAGAAGCTGAAGCACTCGACGAGGAAGATGGGACATCTTCACTTGCAACTTTTTGCGGCACCACAAAAGTGAGAACGACTGTACCATATTTATGTCTATTACACCGGTCCGTCCAATGATCAAATGCCACTTGAAATCCTTCAGCGTTGGCCAATTGATTCAAAGCAAGGTTGTAAGCTTCTGAATAAATCATTGATACAAAAGTACGCAAACTTCGCCGACAAAAGTTGAAAGTGGGTAGCTTTCCTAGAGCATACTTTGAATGATCTTCGAAGAAGCGATTCAATAACTCGGAACCAGGGTTATTGGACGAGAAAGAATTCACAGAAAATCCACCCTTCAGCATGTATTTTGTCCAATCAATTCCCATCCGTCGCTTCAGATCACGGGTCAGATGAATCATTGATGAAGGAGGATGACAATAAGAAGATATAAAAGCATTGCCATTTCTATCCGACTTTTCAAGTTTGAATACAGCATCACAATTTGCATTGCTTTTTTCAGGCTTTGCTACAGAGCATACCAACGTGTGACCCAAAACGAGTAATTTTTCGGATACCTCGTCCAATTCTGTTTCCCCAACATTGAATTTTTTGAAATGATTGATTACGTTCGGAAGGAGACCATGAAAATTTCCTTTAGTACTTGATACCCCGTTTAAGCTGCCTGCCGTTTTGCAAACTAAGCAGCGTGCATAACAGGTATCTCCTTTCCTCCAGACTACTACTCCGCGCCAAAAGATTGAGCGTAAATGAGATGTATTAATCACACTATCTGGCTCGTCTTCACCCTCTACTTCAGCCAGTTTCTTCTTCTTTCGAATCTGAGCGGGTGTAGTCGTGAGATGTTCATTCCCCAAACTCCTCTTCTCAATGGATCCAACAGTTGGAGCAACAACTAGAAGATGAACGTCTTCCCCTGCAACATCCTTATCACAATTCCGAGCATGGTCAGTATCTCTGTCAGGACTAATGTCACTGGTTCGATAACTAATACCATCGTAAGTACTGATACTACTACTACTACTACTACTACTACTACTGCTACGATCCATTCCTCCTCAAAAACCCTGACAATTTGGGATTTTGGACATGATTTTTTCGAATTTTTCAGGAAAAAATTTTCGAATTTTTCGAATTTTTTCGAATTTTTTCGAAAATTTTCAAAACAAGAAGTTTCTTGTTTTGACTTCTTGTTTCTTGTTTTTCCGGGTGGGGGACTGCTTGTTTCTTGTTCTTGTTTTTTCATAACCTCAAGTTTCTTGTTTTCTAGTTTCTTGTTTTCCCGGGTGGGGGGATTTCTTGAATCTTGTTCTTGTTTTCCTGTCTTGATTCTTGTTTTCTTGTTTCTTGTTTTTCGAGATGAAAATCCCAAACTTCTTGTTTCTTGTTTTCCCGGGTGGGGGATTTCTTCTTTCTTGTTTGTTTTTTTTTGGAAATTTTGAAAACAAGAATTTCTTGTTTTCAATTGGTCACACCACTGGCACTCAGGAAGACAGATTCGATTGATTTTTTGAAATTACTTTTTTTTTATCGAAATTACTTTTTTTTTATCTAATTTACTTTTTTTTTATCTAATTTACTTTTTTTTTATCTAAATTACTTTTTATTTGTAAGGGGTTTTTTACTTTTTTTTTAGCAAAATTACTTTTTTTTTAGCGTAATTACTTTTTTTTTA
>PXDL01000495.1 GCA_003566395.1 Balneolia bacterium
CAGCATCGACTGCGCTAGCAGAAATCGTTAGTGGTAGGCGCTGTGGCCACAACCCCTCTTCACCAACAAAGTCAGGTACCCCAGACGGTGTCCCAACGGCATAGAAACTTGTCGGACTTCCTTGGTTTGCATTCTCAGCCGCGTACCAATCGACTGATCGTGACACCGACGACACTCGCACTTCGTCGATTGCCCCATCTAGGAAGTTGTTTCGCCAGCGACCAAAGCGGAAGAAGTTGTCATTACCAGTATTTAGTGATCGGTTTTCTGCCTGCACTAAAGTCCCGCCGGCAATGAAGCGCGATTGTACTCCATCATAATCAAGAGCGTAATGCACCCAATTATTCGGAGCTGGGGGATATGATGGGTCAAAGTCATTTCCACCACCAAAGTGTTGTACGCGGAAGGTATCAGTTCCACTAAAGAAACGCAGCGAGTAATCTTGCAGGCTCGTATACGAACCGACATCAAAGATACCACCCCCATCGAAACTGCGGCCAAGTGCCCAAGCGCTGACAGACTTTGCATTCGCACCACCGATATTTAAGTCTCCAGCGGTTGCACTACTGGTTATAAATTGACTATCTGACTGATTGAAGTCCTGTCCAGTTCCAAATGGAGAAGATGTAATAGCGGTCGGCACCTGGCTCGGCGAGCCACCGCCACCGGTAGCATTCCTACCATTGCCAGTACTATCAATAAATTCTCCAGCTGTACCATCGCCAGTTTGCTGTAAGTGGTAGACTGCTTCGTAGCCATTAGTCCAGACGTTATTTCGACCATACGTGGAAGTAAATGCAGGCAGCGATGCACTACTATTACCATAGTAAATATAGAAGGTTGTATCTTCAGTATCAGAAATACTATCAGCTCGAAAATGTATCTCACCAGTCTCAGCACTGGTATCAATCCACACGACCTCGACCGGTACTTGTGTACTACCATCACCGGTCGTCACCCGAATGTCACCACCATCAGATCGAACAGTGCTAAAGAAGCTGCTACCTAATGTACTAAGGTCAACGTACACAGGGAAATCAGTCAGAGGAGCGGCGACCGCACTAGCTTGAATGGTGATATCTATTCGATCACTCCAATCAAGATTCAACCAATTCTGCGAACCAAGCGGATTTATACCATACCAATTACTATCAGGTGTTCTTACCTGTTGTACAAATCGAATATCGCCACCGTCACTTTTAACATTATTCCAGAAATCCAACAGTGAGCTGTCTAGCTCAACCAACACTTGCTGCTCAGTTATATCCTCTCCAGTATCATTGTTGTCTAAAGTAATTTTTTTACGGTACTCCCAGTTACTCTGCCAAAATGGGTCAAGAAGACCATACTCTCTTGATCCGATTGCCTCAACCCACCACTCGCCAGTAGAAAATGGAGGAAATTCAATATCCATTTTAAAGTAAAGAGTCTCTCCAGGTTGGATTTCGTATTCTTTCGCGGTATGAGTTCGAATTTCAAAAGTATCTGGCACATCTTTCATCTGTGGACCAAAACCAAGTCGTTGTGCTATCCGAGTAAAAATATTTGGGTCCGGACGAGCACCTTCACTAAATTCTCTACGCTCCCACCCTCCTTCATAGAAAGTCATCTCGTGATCAGTGATTTTCACATTATTTACTCGACATGAAGTAGTATCACCATCTACCTCATCACATTCTCTAATTACATTTGTATTTCCACATCTAAATGTACCAGAAGATACTTCATCTGCCACTGCAGTATTAAATCCTTCTTGAACAGTATCTTGAACTAAAGGATACGATAACGCTGGTGTAAAGATACTGGTTGAGGTGCTTTGTATATTTTCAATTGTAGTGGTTGACTGGATATCATCAACTGCTTCTGACTGATCTGAAGTAGTAGCTGTGGTAGTAGTGGTGGCAGTGGTGGTAGTGGTTGAAAAATCATCTACTAATACACCGTCTTCAGATTCTGTTTGTAATTCAAATTGAATTTCTTCAGATGATACTTCTGTCATTTCATTAAAGTCTTGAGGCGACTCCTCTTGCGTCCTCTGAGTCGCAGAACCAGTCTCTGCCCAACCTGCTTCACAGTGATATACAAATGGTCGTATCTCTGGAACTAATACCCGCTTAGGTTTATTTTGATTCCACTCTTTAAGTGAAACTACTTCCCCAACTCCTTCCGGAAAATATGTCTGTAACTCAAAAGTATCTGTCCGATTACTTGTATTGGTAACATTAAAATACGTTCTAGCTTTAGAAAGACCAGTAAAGTCTCTACCACTTGATTTAATAATCAATGTTTCATCTGAAGTATCATCAGTAAAATCAAACTCAATAATTTCTTCCCCAGTATCAAGTGTATTTCCAGACAGCATACCATCAGTCCAACCGTTATCTTCAAACAGCATACCATCAAGACTATCTTCGGCTTCTTGTTCTGAAATAGTAAAGACTTCTAACCAAGCGCTCTCAAGATAAATGCCACGTAAACCATCAATATTGCCTACATAAATTATCTCTACCACAAGATTATCTAACATCTCTGCATTTATATCGTTAGGGAGAGAAAATAAATAATAGCCACCATTAAGACTGTTTGATACTTCATCATCAATAATGATAGCTCCGCCACTCATCCAAGAATCTGCCCCGTCAAAAGAATACCTGACACTAAGATTCTGTTCATAACGCCTAGAACTTCTTTCTTGGGCCGCAAAAGAAACCCTAAGCTGTCCACCTGACATTTCTGTACTATCATCAAAGATAGGTAATCCAAAGTCAGTCATAGTGACTGTATATGATCGACAATCAGTTTCAGAACAAGAAATTCTCTCACTAGCAACATCCACTTCATTACTTTCTGTCTCTTGAACAACCTCTTCTTCGTCCACAACATCTTTATCTTCGTCTGATGAAGTAGCAATTTCGGTTTCTACTTCAGATGATTGAGTTTCCTCTGTTGTAGTAGTTGTGCCAGTTGTAGTAGTAGACGAGTCTTCAGTAGTTTCAGAAACACTTGTAGCCACTTCTTCACTTTCTGTTGAAGTGGCAATTTCAATTTCTACTCCTTCAGACTCAACTTCTGCATCATCTTGTAATTCATCCGCCTGAGATTCTACTGACTCCTCACGTTCATCAGAGTCACTCTGTAGCTCAGATTCTGTCTCAGAACTTTGCTCTTCTTCATTAAGAACCACCTCATCTGTACTAGTAGTGTGTTGTGAAGCAAATGGAAATAATTGAGATGCAGTTTGAAACACACCCGCCACTCTAGCTCTAAAACCATTTTCGTTACCTGATACTGTTTCACTCTCTTCACTAGTACTTGTAGCTTCAGAATCAAAAACCGCTTCGATTTCTTGACTCTCTTCTATTGCCTCAGGTTCATTTTCTTCTTCAGTGTGAGTAGCTTCGATATCTACTTCATCCTCTTCATTTATTTCTGTGCCTTGGTTATCAGAAGCGCTTGACGTGTCAATTATCTCTTCTTCTAACTGTTCAGGTGAGGTGGTACTAGTTGATGTTGGAGTAGATGTAGTAGATTCAACATCAAAAACTTCCGTACTTTCAGAGGAGCTACTTTCTGACTGTGAACTCAATTCATCATTGGTGTGCACCCTAGTCCTAGTTGGAACAGCAGAGTTCATAGAATTAAATTCTTGATACAAAGAGAACTCATCAAGATTTTGTTGCCTTAGTCGTTCAACATTATCCCACCCATTTGAAGATACTTGTCCAGGGAAAATTACTACTGACTCAACAACAAAAGAAGTAGATTGTTGACCATACACAAACCATGAAATACCCACTAATGAAATAGCAGCACATACAAAAAAAATCAAGCTCTTGTATTCAAGCAAGAATGATTTTTTCGCTCCAAAATTCTGTATTGATTTCAACTTAATCATGTGACATGACTCATACAATTATACCGCAAGTAGAGAGATTCTACTTGCGGTATAATGTGGATTATAGGCGTAAAATAAAGGATTTTACTTCAAAATTGTATTTACATCATTGATCTCTTTTTCAATCAAGGTCTCTGATACTTCAAGGGCTTGATTGAGACCTTCAACGGCCTCTTTCTCACTCTGAGAAAGACGTTTTCGCTTTGTAATTGCCTTTATCTGATCGTAAATTTCATCACGTAACGCAGAGAAAATTTTCTCAGTTTGATCTTGTATTTCTCTGGTTTCTCGACGCAGACGCTCTTCTCTTGTTTTTGCTATTCGCTTATCGTACCAAATATACACCACCAGCAAGATTATGATGACTAGTAATATCATTATAGTTATATTTGCGAAGGTGAAG
>PXDL01000034.1 GCA_003566395.1 Balneolia bacterium
CCATTTTTCTACTTCCTCCCCTCTGCAATATTAGCGGCAATTATTATTGTTGCAGTGGCAGGACTTTTTGATTTCGAGGAGATCAAACATTTATGGCGAACAGACCACATAGATCTTGCCATGTTCGGCATCACGTTCATGGCAACCCTGCTGATTGGCATTGAACAGGGTATTGCTGTTGGCGTTGCTGTTTCGCTGATTGCCGTAATCTATCAAAGTTCACAACCACACAGTGCGGAACTCGGTCAGATTGACGGTTCCAAAGTCTTCAGAGACACCGCCAGGTACAAACAAGCTCAGCGCTTTGACGACATCCTTATTTTCCGCTTTGATGCCCAGATCTATTTCGCTAACTCCTCGCATTTCAGAAACCGGGTAGAGCAGCTCCTGAACCAAAGAGATGAACCCGTTAAGCTTCTCGTGCTTGATTTTCACGCGGTCACCAACATCGACTCTACGGGCCGGCATATGCTCAAGGAGTTGATTTGTGGTCTCAGGGATAATAATATAAAAACAGCGGTGGCAGGTGCTATCGGGCCGGTACGTGATTGTCTGGAAATCGATTCGATCCCGGAACATGGCAAAACCGGACGGTTTTATTTTGATGCCGAAGATGCAGTAAACGACTATTTCAGCCGGTTATCACCACACAAAAATATGGGGGTTCCTCCGCCAGGCTGAAATAGTTCCGAACACATTGATGTGGATTCTATCTTCCGGAATCCAAATAATCCAAATTTTCCGTACGTTTAACGGATGTTCGTTATTGCTACTTCTAAGAAGGCATCCGATTTTCACAAAACAGTTCACACTATGAATACAACTTTTTTTTCGGCAGCAGTGTTGTTTTTAGTTTTTATGGTCATAGCACTGTTTACTTTCAAAAACCAAAACTACATGTCTCAGGATAAACCTGTAAAGGAACTACTAAAAGATAATCCCGGCAAAGTGATAGATGTTCGTACCCTCCGCGAATACAATGCCGGTCATTTGGTGATCACAGACGCCCATTTCGACCTGCTCAACGGCGATTTCCAAAAAGCTGTGCCCACCTTAGATAAGGATGAAACCTACTATCTCTACTGCCGCACAGGAAACCGAAGCGGGCAGGCCGCACGGATGATGAAGGAAGCCGGCTTCGAAAACGTACATAATATCGGGGGATATCAGGAACTTCTGCGAGAAGGCCTTGAAGGCAAAACTCCCGACGATAAAGACGAATCCTGAATCGGTTCAGGCTCTCACAAACTGATTGTCACTTTTTTCCCGGCCGATGGTCGTTTCGGGTCCGTGGCCCGGAAGTACGCGGGTATCATCGGGCAGCACGTAGAGTTTTTCGCGGATACTTGAGGCAAGTTGATTGAAATCGCCTTTGTATAAATCGGTACGGCCGATGCTGTCTTTGAAAAGCGCGTCACCGGCAATTAGAAGCTTTTCGTTCTCGAGATAAAAAGAAAGATGATCCGGTGAATGGCCGGGTGTAAAGAGGGCGAGCATCCTCAAACCGGCAATTTCCACATGAGTATCCGTCCGGATTTCACGGGGTGTGAAGCCGAATTTTTCCATTTTTATCCCATACATTCCCGCCTGCTCATGTGCATGTTCCCACAAAAAAAGGTCCTCATGCGACATATAGACGGGCACTTCAAAATGATTAAGCACAAGCTGAAGGCCGGCCACGTGATCGATATGGGCGTGGGTCAGCACAACGGCGGCGAGTTCGGCTTTATGTTTTTGCAGGGCATCCCGCAACTGCTTCAGTTCGTTTTCATCAGCAAAACCGGCATCAAAAAGCAGCGCTTTCCCCTCATGGATGATCAGGAAGGTATTTTGCTGAAAGGGATTTACAGTAAAAAGCTGTAGATGCATCTTTAATAGTACTTTTAGGGTGAAGCTGGTCTTTATCGTGCTTAATACAGAGCCGAATCAGACAATAAACTTTTTCTGTACCGGCGAAAAAAAAAGCAGTTCCCAAAAGTTGAGAACTGCTTTCAAAACGGAGTCAAAATCCTGATCAGGATTTACGGCCGTAGCGCTTGTTGAATTTGTCCACGCGTCCGGCGGTTGTAACCATTTTAATATCGTCGTTGAAGAAGGGATGATTTTTAGAATCCACTTCTGTACGATATACACCATCTTTAGCCTTCATGGTGCTTTTGGTTGTAATCTCGGATCCGTCACTGAGTAAAACAGTGATTTCATTGTATTCCGGATGTATATCTTTTTTAGGCATGCTATTACGTATTAGCTTTTGCAATTTCTGTACAGATTCTAAATATAGCTATTTTTCAACCTTCAGGCAATCTCGGATTTACCGATCATCCCGGAACTCGTCGTCGTCTTCATTGCCTTCAAAGCCGCCGAGTGATCCCAGCATACTGCCTACCATATCTGAGTAGGTAACGGTGTCATCCAGATCGTCCCGGCCCAGCATGGAGTTCTGATGCATAGCGTCGAGAGCGAAATCCATAAAAACAAAAGCTTCCTTTTTGTCGCTGGTTTTTATGTGATTTTTGACAAGCGCCCCGAGGCCTTCAACGCCGGTCAGATGCTTTTTATACCGTTCGTCGGGCATGTTGTCGGAAAGCTCAACCTGTCCGCCTCTTGAAAACCACTGCACAATCGGCTTGTACTCTTCACTTGTCTGTTTTTTCCGCTGCGGATCAGGAAAATATTTTTTGAAAACTACATTTACCGCCTTACCTATCAATACCTTAGCTACATTTACGGCCCCTTCCTGCTCTCCTTCGTACACAAGCTCAAGCTTGCCGGTAAGCGCAGGAACCATGTGATACAAATCACACATCCGGATGCTGAACGGATCGCCGGTAAGTACGCTTCTTCGTTCGGCTGAGGAAATAATCTGCTCCATAGCTGTGATGGTCATCCGGGCCGATACGCCGCTTTTTTGGTCCACATACTCTGATTTACGGGCTTCAAAAGCTACCTGCTCCACAATTTCCCGGATAAAATGCGGGATGAGATAATCGGTTTCGTTGCGGTGAACCCAGGCTTCCTGAGCCGTAATTTCCATCCCGATATCCACCGATTTAGGATAATGGGTGATGATCTGCGCATCAATACGGTCTTTCAGCGGGGTGATGATGTTGCCGCGATTGGTATAATCTTCCGGATTTGCCGAAAATACCATCAATACATCAAGCGGAATCCGAATGTTGAATCCACGAATCTGAATATCCCGCTCCTGCATAATATTAAGCAATGCCACCTGAATGCGCGGCTGTAAATCCGGAAGCTCGTTAATCGCAAAAATTCCGCGGTTCATGCGTGGGATGAGTCCGTAATTGAGAACCAACTCATCGGCAAGAGACCGTTTTTCTGTTGCTGCTTTGATGGGATCGATATCACCGATCAGATCGGCAACGGTGGTATCGGGCGTGGCCAGCTTTTCGGCGAAGCGCAAATCCCGGTGAATCCAGCGAACGGGCGTTTGGTCTCCTTTCTCCTGAACAGTTGCTTTCCCGTAAGCCGAGACCGGATTGAACGGGTCGTCCATGAGTTCGGAGCCTTCAATTACGGGAAGGTAGTGATCAAGCAGACGCGGAAGCAGGCGAATAATACGGGTTTTAGCCTGCCCCCTGAGGCCGAGCAGTATGAAATCATGGCGCGACAAAAGCGCGTGCTGCAACTGAGGAAGCACGGTTTTATCATACCCTTTAATGCCCTCGAACGGATTGTTTCCTGTCCGAATTGCCTCCTTGAGGTTTTGACGAATTTCTTCTTTTACAGACTTCGGCTTCCAGCCTGTTTTTTTTAAGTCTCCAAGCGTTTCTGCGCTGGTAAATTCCATAGTTAACCAAAGAGTGATTGAAAATTCAACAATTCCGGAACGTCTGCATTTCAATCAGCTGAATTCCGGATACTTTGTTGAGTCGAAATAAATAAATGAGGTTTTCAGGGTGATGTTCGTTGTTCTTGCTTTTGGGAAGTGACGCGTTCGAAGTATGTGCTTGTTCCCTGCGAAATCAAATCCTTACAACATTGCTGATCAATTCACATCAACTACGAAAACCACGATCCGAATGATTTAATTCAGATTTGCCGCTGTATTATTCATCTCACCAACAAATATTAAACGGAGTGTTTAGTCGCGACTTTGGAAGCTTTTTTAGGGCAGGCAACGCATCAAAGCCTGAGATTTCAACACCGTTTCCTCCCACTCCTCCTGAGGATCGGAATCTGCCGTTATGGCGCCTCCGGAGCTGTACCACAACGTCTGGTCGCGGCAGATAGCGGTACGAATGACTACGTTGAAATCGAAATCACCGCC
>PXDL01000172.1 GCA_003566395.1 Balneolia bacterium
AGATCGGGTTGTTCGATATAGAAAATTTCCGCCTGCATTTCGAGGTCAAGTATAGATGTTTCAAGAACATTCAGCCATCCTTCAACGCCTGAACCAACCCCTTCGGCAAGCATGTCAATTACCTGATCTTTTTCTTCTCTCAGCCGGCTCAGATAGTCGGTGACGAGTTCATATTCAAACTGTATCTCTTCAGTCTGTCTGAACAGCTCTCTTAATTCCTGAGCCGCGATCGTTCCTTCCTGATCAGTCATTAATGACCAGTCCTGTTCCATAAAGTTCCGGATTCTTTCGCCTTGCTCATCTATTGTCAGAGTACTTTCAGACTCAAGTTCCTGTAGATAGGCTGCAGCAGCATTCAGATTAGATCGGGTGATGTCCTCGTCAATGCGTGCATACTCTTCAACATAATAGTTTAAAAGTGACGCTACTTCGTACGGATCGGTGCTTCTGGCCGATATCTGTACCAGGTTCATTTCCCGGATTTGTTCGAGCCTGATCATATTCGGCAAAATCCGGCCGAGTCTGGATATAACATGTTCTTCCGGTAGAGTACCTAAACCTGCTCTTCTCAAAACAGGCAGTGTATCACCGGTAGAAGGGTTATAGAGTTCACTCAGTAGTCGCTGACCTACACGCTCACCCAGTTCTGTTGAGTTACGAATGTATTCCATTTCCGTACCGGTCTCGTTCCACGTGAGGGATCTGGATTGGGTGAACTCAAATAAATTCAATCCCCGGTCGGCACGCTGGGACTCAATAATAAATATAGACGATGTCTGATATTGATCTTCAAGCGTTTGGGTGTAGTAGTAGCCGATAATTCCCGCAGCAAGTACAAAACCGGCTATTATCCATTTTCCGGCCCAGAGTGCATTTAAAATTTCTTTTGGATCGAAAGGGTCGTTTTTATCTTCGGCTTCAGGGGTGTGATGCCCGTTTTTTGAAACGCCGTTTCCGTTCGAATGGGGATAGTTACTTGAGAATTTGTCGGATTTTGAGCTTTCCATGTGATGAAACCAGGTACTTAGTTAAAATGCGTATGATACATTATGTTGCAGTGCGCGAATAGCAATCGAACACTTAAGCGCATGATTTAAGAGCATTTTAGAGTTCAATTGAATTGAATTCAGTATTCATTTGTATCAATATAAATTGTAAAGATGCCTTTAAACCGAAGTGAACAAAAATTGTAGTTGTTGATCTTGGTAAAGTAAGAATCAGGATAATTCTTTTATGTGAAATCTAACCGGGAAAGAAGGAATACAAGTTAAGCTTAAATATACCAATTCTGAAAACAGAAAAACTACCTGATTTCAGCCTAATTGGTGAGTGTTTCATTAACGGCCTGTTCACGCGCAAGACGATCCTGCTCCCGAAGCCATTGTCTCCATTTCGCCACCTCACGCCTGTGTTCGGCATAGGTTCGCGTAAAGGCATGGTATCCGTCGGGGTTGGCGACCATAAAGAGGTAAGAGTGTTCGTCCGGCTCTAAAACCGCTCTGATAGAATGAATATCAGGGTTTGTGATGGGGCCTGGCGGTAGCCCGTTTATTCTGTAGGTATTATAAGGATGATCGGTGCGGTAATCGGCTACCCGGAGTCTTCCTCTTTTACCAAGCGCATAGGATACGGTAGGGTCGGCTTGTAAGCGCATATTTCTTCTGATTCTGTTCTGATATAGCCCGGCAATAGCCGGTTTTTCATCTTGATGTCTTGCCTCAAGCTGAACGATAGATGCCAGGGTAACCACTTCATCCAAATCAAGAGAATGAGACTCAAGCTGAGATGCCAGCCGGTTTGTTGCCCTTGTGAACTCAGTGATCATTCGCTCCAGAAACGCTTCAGGGGCTGTTGTCCAGTACATTTCATAAGTATTGGGCAGCATTCTGCCGAACAGCAAGTGAGCCGGTAATCCGAATCGATCGGCAATCAATGCGGTGTCGGTCATCGCAGTTCGCAATTCGTCTTCAGTGAACCTGAATTGTGCAGACACTCTCCTGTAAAACTGCTCATAGGACTGACCTGCATGAATTACGATTCGTGCAGGGTCTTCTTCACCTCTGAGCATTTTGCCAAGGAGCTGTTCATACGAAGCCTGTTCATTCACAACATACCGTCCGGGGCGGAAGCGATTGAGCCTCAGTATCCCTGCTGCCCAGCGAAGTTGATCTTCATCGAATTCGAGGCCGCTGTGGTGCAGTACGGGTATGAGGCCGTCAAGTGATTCTGCTTCGTACAGAAGTAAGGTGAGCTGTTGCCCGTCGGGTACAATAAATGCTTGATCGCTGGTTAAGCGGTGATCGCGAAGGCCGTAAACCAGAGCGAAGGTACAGATAAAGAGAAAAACTGTGAGAAGCGGGAAGCCAAATTGTTGCATGTGGTGATTCAATAATGAAAAGACAGTTCAGGAAATAATCAGATTATGAAGATTCTGCTTAATAGGGAATATAGTTCGGTTTCAACACCGGACCGGAAATGAAAACATTGTCTTCTATAAATCGGTTCGAATTATAGCAGTCGCAGTAAAGCAGCAGACATGTAAAATAACGGTTTTTCCGGGCACACACGGACTATAAAATGGCCGGTTTCTCTAAATATTGTTCAGCTCTGAACTACATTTTCAAGCGCATCCACCACTTTCTCCTGCATGTGTATTTTCATAAGCGGCCAAATGGGCAAGCTAAGCACCTCTTGTGATATCTGTTTGCTTACCGGGCATGGCTCATACATTTCCGTGTAAACGGGCAGCATATCCTGGGGCACAGGGTAATAGACCATGCTCGAGACGCCGCGTTCCTTGAGCTTTTCGCGAACGTCATCCCTGAAAAGGGAAAGTTTATCAAGCTTAAGCCTGATTGTATATTGATGAAATACATGGCCTTCGGCTTCGCGGGGAGTTTGTATAAACTCGGGGCTGAGTCCGCGTTGTTCAAGCAGCATGTTGTAAATCCCGGCCGCTGCGCGCCTGCCGTTATTCCAGCGGTCGATATGCGGGAGTTTAACCCGAAGTACAGCCGCCTGAAGAGTGTCGAGGCGGGAATTGTATCCTATCATTTCGTTGTGATACTTCTTGCCGGCGCCGTGAAGACGTAGCTTGTTCAAAACTTCCGCGATTTTCTCATCATCGGTAACGACGAGCCCGCCGTCACCGAAACAGCCAAGGTTTTTGGAAGGGAAAAAAGAGTAGGCCCCGACATCACCTATTGTTCCGGCCTTGCATCCTTTTAGGGTAGATTTTACGGACTCTGGACAGCCGTTTTCGCACTCACTGCATGAGCCGGCATAGGTGGCTCCGAACGACTGGGCGCAGTCCTCAACGATCTTTAAGTTGTGCTTTTCTGCGAGTTCCCTGATGCGGGTCATTGCACAGGGACGTCCGTAGAGGTGTACGGGCATAATTGCCCTGGTTTTGGAGGTGATCTTCTTTTCTACCGATTCGGGGTCGATATTGAATGATTCAGAGTTGATATCGGCAAAAACGGGTTTGGCTCCAACCGAAGAAATGGATTCTGCGGTCGCAAAAAAAGAAAATGGGGATGTAATTACTTCATCACCCTCACCAATTCCGAGTGCCCGAAGGCCGATTACCAGGGCATCTGTCCCGGAATTGACGCCGAAAGCGTAGCGGGTGCCAAGGTATTCAGCCGCCTCCTCTTCAAATAAACGGACCTCTTCACCCATAATGAAACTGGTGTTGTTAATCACCTTAACCATAGCTTTGTCAATATCTTTTCGTATCTCAGCGATTTCGGGCGAAAGGTCCAGTACAGGTATCATAAAAGGCGATGTCTGTTTAGAGTTAGTGAAGATGAATTATTTATATATATCGATAAATCCGATGTCTGAGCGGTTAAGGTACGATTGGAACGGCTACCATTGCAAGAAGCGAGAAGATCGCCTATATGAATTCAGAATTGCCTGGCGGAGATTTAAGCGAATTGCAGCTGGTGTAGATCCGTGGTGTAAACACAATACCTGCCGAAAAAAAGATGCTTGTCAAAATAAATACCAACCATAGGCTAAAAGCAGAACTTTATTGAAATCTTAACTTTAGCAGTTCGAATGATGTGATAGTTTACTTTCACGTGTTGACTTTATTGCGGGCTAAATCCGAATCCAGGAACCCGTACCCCCCCCAATCGTCATTTTGAGCAGTACGACCTGCCTGGAATCAAAATCAGCGATACCAAATTTGATAAACCTCAGAAGTAGCAATCACATCGCGAAAAATCTCCTTCGTCGGAAATGCCGCAATGCTAATCAACGCCACAAAACCCGGTATTTAG
>PXDL01000090.1 GCA_003566395.1 Balneolia bacterium
ACCCGAGCACCGTTGCCTTCACCTGTTCGCCTTTTAATTTGAGCGGGCTCTCACCGGACAGCAGCGTGAAGCCATACCGCGCGCCCGCCATCCCCGTTTCGTGAAGGCACTGAATCCGCCTCAGGCCCGTAGGCCAGGGTTTATGCATACTGCGATAAAGACGAACGGCCTCGTTGCCGTGATCATTTCGGAAACGGGCCGCATCAAACGTAAACGCGCCCTTATTTTTCAGTTTTAGGGTGATGCTTTCCGAATCCGGAAAAAGCTCCGAATCATAAACGAACAGCCGCTGACTCACGTCGCCGGGCATATCCAGCGGATTCAGTCCGGCCTGTAGGACCGAAAAACGCTCCGGACTATGGTTGGCCAAACGGCGTATTAACTCGCGGTGGCGGTCGTGATAGCCCAGCATGTGGATCGTAAGATAGTTTTGCGCATTGCGCTGTATCCACGGCTCGAGAGAAGCATCGGCAGCTACGCGGCCAAGAATGTCGTCGTCGGTGCGTTTTTGGGGCGTTTCGGTAATGTTCTCCATCGCTATCACCGTAATCTGATGCTCTTTCAGCGCTTTGGCACGATTGGGAAACGAATGGAAATGCGCCATACAGAAAAGCGTGCAGCCTTTGCGCATCAGCGGTATATGCTCCATGGCCGGACCTTTGAATTTGATGACAAGATCTTTGCCGGCATAAACTTCTTCTGTGGTTTGAAGCTCTGCCCCGGCTTCCAGATAGTTTTCATCAGAAAAACCGATTCCTTCTCCGGCTCCATGTTCAACATAAACCTTACATCCGCCTTGGGTGAGTTTTCGGACATCGCCGGGGATTAACGCAACGCGCTTCTCCAGTGAACCCGGATTTTCAGGCGATTCATTCTCTTTTGCAAGTCCGATGGTGCGGTAGTGAAGTGATTTCATGTATAGCTGCTGAAAGTTAATGGTGGTGTGATGTGAAAAAGCCTGCCTGATTTTACGCCCTTGATCGCTTAATCCCAAACGGTGAAACAAAAAGCATCACGGAACCTGTTTTCGGGCCGGACGCCGGTAATGTACCGACCGCACGCAGGATGAAGAAAACACCATCCGCAAAAGGTGTATTCAGCCTGCTCATATTCCGATTAGACCCTGAAATACCGCACGAAATTTATTATTTTAAACGTTACCTGTATTTAGATTCGACTCTGCGGGATTCATCCCGGCGTTTCCAAAGCCCCGGGACAGAGGATTGAAAACTAATCAACCAACTGGAGCACAATTGTGGGAACTTTACTTATCGTAGGTATTCTTAGCTACCTGATAGGGGCAATACCATCTTCCCTTTGGGTAGGGAAAATATATAAAAAAATAGATCTTCGGGATTACGGAAGCGGCAACCTCGGCGCCACCAACACCTTTCGTATCCTTGGATGGAAAGCCGGATTGGTGGTATCTGCCATCGACTTTATGAAAGGATTTACAGCAGCCTTCTGGATTTCATCCATTGCCGTAGATTCCATTCCGACTGTTTATTCAGGCTGGGAAACCGCCATGTTTGTTCAGATTTATGCGGGACTCGTTGCCGTAATCGGCCATATGTACTCGGTTTTTGCTCAGTTTAAAGGAGGCAAAGGTGTGCTTACCGCCTGCGGTATGCTCTATGGTATTGAGCCGATTTCAATATCACTGGCGCTGCTGGTTTTCTTTACCGTGTTGCTGTGGTCTCGTTATGTGTCGCTTGCCTCTATCATCTCATGCATGATGTACCCGGTTTTTCTGCTGATGCTCCGCTACGGCTTCGACTATGCCGTTGACGGAAGCCTGATGGTTATTACCGCATTACTGGTCATCACCATTGTTGTGAAACACCGCAGCAATATTCAGCGGCTAATTGCCGGAACTGAAAGCCGAATCAGTTCTTTCAGCCCGGCCAAAGGACGCATTAATGAGGAGAAGGCAGGGTGAATATTTCAATTATCGGAGCCGGAAGCTGGGGCACGGCTCTTTCGCTCGTGCTTGCCGATTCAGGTCACGCGGTCAAACTTTGGGGGCGTGAACCGGAAATAGCCGATCACATTAACAAACATCACAGGAATCCGAAATACCTCGCGGATATTGTGCTTCCGGAGAGTATCAGAGGATATTCGGAAATCAGTGATGCTCTTATCGACTCCGATGTGGTACTTTTTGCCACGCCTTCTCACGTGCTCAGGGGTCTTGCGCAGCTGGTGAAGCCGTATCTACATAAAGAGCAGATATTAATCAGCGTAGTGAAAGGAATCGAGAACGAAACCTTTCTGACTATGACCCAGGTTCTCAAAGATGTTCTGGGTGATGTTGTTCACGAAGACGCCATCGGCACGCTCTACGGTCCGAGCCATGCCGAAGAAGTTGCCCTGCGGATGCCAACGGCCGTTGTGGTGTCGGCTTACTCCAACTCCACAGCCCGGCGAATTCAGGAGCTTTTTACAAGTTCCATGTTCCGGGTGTATATCAACCGGGATGTGGTTGGGGTGGAGGTGTCTGGTTCTATCAAAAATATTATGGCAATTGCCGCCGGGATAGCAGACGGAGCCGGTTTCGGAGACAACGCCGTCGCGGCACTTATTACCCGTGGTTTACAGGAAATAAAGCGGCTGGGGATGAAACTCGGGGCTTCGCAGGATACATTCTCCGGTTTGGCCGGAGTAGGCGATTTGGTTGTGACATGCACCAGTGAGCACAGCCGGAACCGCTATGTGGGCCGGCGTATCGGCGCCGGGGAAAGCCTCAAAAAAATTACCGCCCACATGGATCAGGTTGCCGAAGGTGTCAAAACCACGAGAAGCGTCTATTTCTGGGCGCAGGAACTCGGCGTGGAGATGCCGATAACCGAGGCCGTGTATCAGGTACTTTTTGAGGGCCTTGACCCCGGAGAAGGCGTTTACAAACTCATGACGCGCGAACAGAAAGAAGAAGTCTTATTTTGACCACAAACCGGTAAAGCGCAGCTTGAAAGTTGCCCCTCTCGGGATGATTTGATATCATAGTGCGAACCTTTAAAAACGACCGCCCACAGGGCACTTCTTGAAGGAATTTGCCGTTATCAGCACGTTCAACCCGGATAAAAATTCCGGTTTTCTCTTACGATCGTTCTTATTTTATCTGCTATGTTTAGCCAAACGCCTCCCACAAGCAGCATGTCCCTCGGCGATTTAAAGCGGCTCATCAAAACCGGTGAGGGTACATTCCTTGAATTTAAGCGCACGATTTCATCACCCGAGAAAATAGCCCGCGAAGTTTGTGCATTTGCAAACACCAAAGGCGGGACCCTCCTCATCGGCGTTAACGACGACAAAACGCTCACCGGAGTGGGTAGCTTTTATGAAGAAGGCTATCTGCTTTTCGAAGCCCTCAACGTACTGTGTGAACCGGCCGTCTCCCACACCACCGAAGTTGTTGAGCTCGGAGACAAGGAAGTGGTGGTCGTTAAGGTGAATGAGTCGGATATGAAACCCGTATATGCCGTAAACGGCAACCGCCGGACCGTGTACGTGCGCAACAAAGATAAAAGCGTCCGGGCTACCAAAGAGCGGGTGGCACTGCTCCGTACCGAGTACCGGGATAACGGAATCACCTTCGAGTACGGCCAAAATGAACAACGCTTGTTTCGCTATTTGAATGAGTACGAAAAAATATCGGTCAACGAGTACTCCAGGCTTATAAACCTGAATCGCTACAAGTCATCCCGGATTCTGATCAACCTCGTGAGCCTGGGCGTTCTTAAACTCTTCAACGAGAACGATTCCGAGTACTTCAGCTTGTCGAACAAAGTGTTTTGAAATGGCGTTTAGGTCGCTCCGCCCCCAATTGTGAATTTTGTATCACTGTTTTCCGCGGAAACGGATTGTTTCTGTAAACGTAATCTGCATGTTTTAGTCCGGAGAATCAGCCCGGAATTCACGGATTGATCCGGCCAAACTTCAAGCCCCGATACAAAAAAGCCAGACATCCTCCCGATAACTTGATATGAAGAATAAAATCCAGCCGGCGGTTTTTGGTTTCCTTTAAAAGGTAAAAGAGGTCTAATTCGAGCTCTAAATCAGTTATTTGCATCCTGCCCAAAGGATAGCGCCATTTGAGCACGTATTTTCAAGAAGGCTTGTCACGACACTACCGGTTCAGAGTGATACAGCAGTCGCTTAAGTTCAAAACATGGTGAAGTAAAAAAAGAAGACCGAAACCAGCAGGAAAACTATGGTCATGCCTCCGCCGGCCCGGAAATAATCACTGGTTTTGTAACCGCCCGCGGTCATCATCAGCGC
>PXDL01000017.1 GCA_003566395.1 Balneolia bacterium
AAGCAGGTATGGATCTCCTGGAAAAAAAAGAAGGTCTGGTAATTGATAAGATAAAAAAAGTGATAATTGATTATATTTACCATACAGATGATATTCCTAATGTTAAATTCTCTGATCTCTTAAGTAAAGAATTAAATTATAGCTATATGTATTTATCCAATCTGTTTTCGGAAGTTGAAGTTACAACCATCCAAAAATTTATGATTACATTAAAAATTGAGAGGGTGAAGGAGTTGATTATTTTTGGTGATGACTCCCTGACCGATATTGCGTATAAATTGAATTATAGCAGTGTCGCACACTTATCATCACAGTTTAAAAAGGCTACAGGGCTTACCCCATCGCATTTTAAAGCATTAAAAGAAAAAAGAAGAACATCCATACAGAAAATGTAGCGACTCTCAGGGGGTAGCTCTTCGGACAAACGGATAAGAATATTGCTTCCCACCGAAAACATTTATTGGTTGGCTGAAACTGGTTTCAAGTAGAACATCAGATTAAACTGCCAATCTATACGTATTAATTTGGTTTTAAAAGATCATCACCTTCTTCAGGTGATCTGGACGTCCGGGCCTGTTCTAAAATTTCTTGGTCATTACTTTTTAAATCTCCCTCTGTCTTGGGTACTACTTCGGCATCCTCCGCAACAGATGTTCTCACGCTATTATCATTATGTGTCGGTACCGATTGAATAGATACACTATTCATGTGCACTCTTTCTCTTGCATGATCAGGCATTGAGATTCCCTCCGCTAAGTAAGCATTCTTGATCTGTCTCAGCACCGATGATTTTACCTTTAGAAAATTATGCTTACTTCCATCTACCCATACATAGAATTTTAAATTAATGGTTGAAGCAGCCAGTTCATCCACTAAAATCCAGGGCTCGGGTTCCATCAAAACGGCCGGGTGCTCTTCCAGTACTTTCGTGGCAATATTCTGCGCCGACGTAACCCTTGCATCATATCCGATTCCAATCATGAACCGGATTCGCTGGTTTGGATTACTTGTGTAATTGAGGATGCTGCTTTTGTAAACGGTAGCATTGGGAATTTGCAGATGATTGCCGTCAAGGGTCATAATTAACGTAGCCCGAATGGTTAGCCGCTGTATAAATCCCATGGTGTTGTTAATCTCAACAAGGTCACCCGCATGAAACGGATTTTGTACACTCAGGAAAATACTGGCCAGGAAATTCTCGGTTATATCACGGAATGCGATCCCCAGAATAATGCCCAGCAAACCTGTACCGCCCAGTATTGTGAGGGCAACATTGGTTAAATCGGCAACATGAAAAACGATATAAATCCCAAGTATGAAAACTACAAGAGCAATGCCTCGTGCAGCAATATTCTGCAAAAGGTCGTTCATTTGACGACCCGCAAAATAAGCTCGTGCACCCCTGGCAACCAGTACCGAGATCACCCAGAAAATAACCAGCACCACTATCCCGAAGATCAGAAATGGAATAGCACTCATTATATTTCGCCATAATTCCTGCAAACCGGTAAATGCGGGCTGATAATCCCAGATATCCGGGTTCAGTACCTCAATCCTGTTTACTACGGCGGTTACATCCTGTGTATTCCGGGCCAGGTCTCCCGCCCATCTTTTGTTTTCAACGCTTTCCGTAGATCCACTCAGAAACACCACGCCGTCATTCACCTCCACCTGCGGATTCTCGAACCATTCGGTGGCAGTCATAATCCCGGTAAGACGATCCCGTATCTGGGAATCCTGCGCTATCGGGGCAACATCTACGCGGACGGGCGCGGCGGCTTCATCGGTTTCAGGAGTTTCAGGCTGATTTTGACTCTGTGCACGTTCGCTAAACAGCAACGTGAACAGCAGCAAAAGCAGTACAAACAGGCAATGATGTGTTTTAAGCATATCAGGTTTCATATAGGTGATCATGTCTGTCCGGCGGATTATGCATTCATAGTCTGCTTATGTATCGACCTTGTGTGAATACCGGATTTTAATCTTCTGATATGAGAGAGAAGGAGGGCGGACTATCAGTTTGCGAAGCCTGTCTTTGATAAGATTGAGCCTTTTCAGACGTGATATTTTCCCCTGTTCATCAAAAACGAGTAAACCGCCGGTGCAGACGAAACCGGCGATGTACATTAACGCATCGGGAAAGAACCGCGTTGGAGCGGAAAGCCTGTTTGAAGACCAATTTGGTATCCCAAATCGAAACAGCCAAAGTGGGCGATACCCCTGAACAACAAGTTCTTTTCATTCGACAAGAACCTGAGCCAAAAGGCATCGCCCAAACCGGAGCCGTTGTTATCTTCTGCAAGGTGATTATCCTGTGGAACAAGCCGACTGAATGTTAGTCGGGCAATCTGAATACGCGTCTGCCACAGGTTTCAGGATTCATGGTCTGTTTCTAATTGGAACCGGTTCGGTCTTTGATTACGCCTTCCTCATTGGAGATCACAATTTCCACCCTGCGATTTTGGCGCCGGCCTTCATCGGTGGCATTACTGGCTACCGGATGCTGTGTACCAAACCCCCGGATGCGAATCCGCTCCGACTGGATACCCTTGTTCATCAAGGCATTTTTCACATTTTGAGCTCTCCTGGTTGACAGGGTCATATTTGATTCCTCCGACCCTATGCTATCGGTGAATCCTTCAATCAGAATATGGCGGTCGGGATATTCCTCCAGGAATTCGCCAAGCTTATTCACGGTTTGCGTACCGCCGGTCTTAAGGGTGGCCTGACCGAAATCAAACAGTACGTCTCCCAGCGTCAATACCAATCCGCGGTCGGTGGGGCGTGCTTCGAGTTCACCCACTCTTTTCGCCAGTTCAGCGGCTAATAGCCGTGCATCTTCCGCAGCTGTCCGTGCCTCTTCGGCACCTGCGCGTGCTTCGCTGGCTGCTTCCCGTTCCCGCTGTGCTTCCTCAAGTGCGCTGCTTGCGCGTTGTTCTGATCTTTGTGCGTCTGCCCGGCGTACTTCAAGCATAACTTGCTGCCGTTCGGTTTCCCCACGGGAAATTTCCTGCTGTGCAGCATTCATTAGCGCTGTTTCGCGTGCAATCAATGTTTTTTGAGAAGCCAGATATGCGTAGTGATCGACTTCGGTCTTGTCGGCTTTTGCCTCCCACAGGCTGGTGCTTTCGGCCAGCGCCTCTTCGGCTTCCTTCAGTTCAACAGGGGCCAGCCTTACGATGGATTCATCGCTGTTGGCCGCCTCAAATTTGTCGCGGGCGTCGTTCAGCAGCGGGTTATTAGCCGGAGGTCCACCGCAGCCGATCAATACGAACAGAAGCAGCAGTAAAGCATACCTTGCCAGAAGTAACACCCATTGACTATGTATCTTAGTTGGTTTCATTTGTAAATCCTCTGGTTGATGTTCTAATTATTTTTTCTCTCAAGTTCTTCCTTGAGCACTCGAATGCTTTCCCGCAGTTCCGAGGCTGCATTCTGTGATTTGGCCGATTGCGCTTTCACCTGAGCCAGCTCGGCATCGACTCTGGCATGTTCCAGAAGGCGTATGGCTTTATCAAATTCATTATCATCCACGGCTTCACGGGCCTGCTGAAGTTTGATTTTAGCATCCCGGATTTGAAGCGGTGCATGATCCTGAGCACCGGATTGTTCGGCCTGCTCTATCACCATTCTTGTTTCGGTGAGCTGCTGAGTCGGAGGGTTTGTACTGCCGCAGGCTGTAATAAGCGCCATTCCTGCGATCATTGGTAGTATTGTCAGATATCGGTTCATCATGAATAATCCTCTTTGTTAGGATGTGTAGCCTGTCCGGAACTAAAGGCTGTCTGTAGTTCGTACTGCGTTCTTTGCCACATATCAATGTGCTCAGTTTCTCAAGACAAACCGTTACGACGTAGAGGAAATCTGTTGTAAATATCACGCATTACACGAATTGAACACAATTGCACCAAGACCCAAAGTTGTACGAAGGTTATTGGATGATATTTTTTATCACACTATTCGGGGGAAGTGTTTTCAAATGCCCCCCAATAATTTCGCCCTTGTGGAAAATGGCGCAGGTCGCTCCGCTCCCAATTTTGAATGATTCTCATATAAAAATGAGTGAAGTAACAAGCTTCGGAAATATTGTGTATTCCTTCAGTCTGTTCACTTTTACTGTTCTCTGTAATAACTGTAAAAGGTAAGAGATGTCTTTTTCGGGTTCTAAATCAGTTAATTGTATCCTACCCAAAGGTTAGCGCCATTTGATCACGTTTTTTAAAAGGCTTGCCAT
>PXDL01000125.1 GCA_003566395.1 Balneolia bacterium
GCTGTTTTCAGTTACCACGAAGCGGTCGATCACCACATCTATATTATGTGTTTTGTAGCGATCCAGCTTCATGCCTTCCTCGATTTCGGAAAACTCGCCGTTCACCCTCACCCGGATAAATCCCTGCTTAAGGGTTTGTTCGAAAAGATCCCGGTAGTGTCCTTTGCGTCCGCGTACAATGGGGGCCAGGCAGTAGGCTTTGGTACGCTCGGGTAGCTTCATTATGGCGTCCACAACCTGATCTGTGGTTTGTTTCTCCATTTTGTTGCCGGTCAGATAGGAATAGGGGATACCGACCCTGGCATAAAGCAGACGCAGGTAATCGTAAATTTCGGTGACCGTGCCGACGGTGGAACGAGGATTTCGGTTGGTGGTTTTCTGATCGATGGAAATCACCGGAGAAAGCCCGTCGATGTAATCCACATCGGGACGCTCCATCATTCCCAAAAATTGTCGTGCATAGGCCGAAAGCGACTCCATGAACCGGCGCTGGCCCTCCGCGTAAATAGTGTCGAAAGCAAGGGAAGATTTTCCCGAACCGGAAAGGCCGGTAATGACTACAAGTTCTTCAAGCGGTATATCGACGTCAATTTTCTTGAGATTGTGTTCACGGGCACCGCGGACAATTATAGATGTGTACAAAACAGTATCGGTTGTTAAAATATTTCGGAAGCATAAAAATCCGGAACGGCCTGCGGAAACTAAAAACTCAGACATAAAGAAGTCTGAGTTAAGACTTCGGTAAACCATTCTTATAAGATAATGGTTACTCCGGAAACTTGGTTCCGGCTATTTGGCGGATTTGCGAAGCTGAAATAGAATGGGAAGTTTGGACAGGAAACATGTATTTTACGCGTTTTAGTAAAATCAGGCATTGTGCCGGATCGCAGAATGTTAATGAAATCGCTCTAAATTTAAGCTATGAAGCAAACCGCCAACGGGCTGAAAGATACGGCCTCACGCTCCTGGACTCCCCAAAGCTGGAGGGGATACCCTATAAGCCAACTTCCGGAATACCCTGATAAGGACGCCCTTGAGAACGCTTATACAAAACTCGGAACCTATCCGCCTTTGGTTACTTCCTGGGAGATCGACGCGCTTAAAGACAAATTGGCACGAGCTTCACGGGGTGAAATGTTTTTGCTTCAGGGCGGTGACTGCGCCGAAACATTTGATCATTGCACCGACAGCCACATTGTTAAGCTGCTGAAGGTACTGCTTCAGATGAGTTTTATCATGATTCATGAAATGAATATAATCGTGGTACGGGTTGGGCGAATTGCCGGGCAGTATGCCAAGCCGCGTTCCAAAGCTCATGAACGGATCGGCGCTTTAGAGTATCCGATTTACCGGGGCGACTTGGTGAACGCCTTTGATGTGGATACCGAACTCCGTGTACCTGATCCGAACCGGTTGGTGGAAGCCTATCATAAATCGGGCCTCACGCTCAACTTTATTCGCTCGCTTACCGAGGGCGGTGGTTTCGCGGATTTGCATCACCCTGAATACTGGGAACTCGATTTTATGCGGAATAACCCGTATTACGAGGAATACGCCAATATGGTCAACTCCATAACCAACGCTATCAGGTTTATGGAAGGCTTGATGCCGAGTCAGCTCCCGAGTTTGCGTCAGGTTGAAATGTTTACCAGCCATGAAGCGCTGAATTTGTATTACGATTCGGCACAGACCCGACGCTCGCCCCATAAATCGGGCTGGTACAATATGAGTACACACATGCCCTGGATAGGAAACCGCACCCGCGATCCGGGTGAAGCGCATGTGGAGTATTTCAGGGGAATCAAAAACCCCGTCGGAATAAAAGTAGGCCCGCCTTGTGATGCCGACGATATAGCCTCCCTCGTAAAAATCCTGAACCCTGGAAATGAACCCGGCAAAGTGACGCTCATCACCCGTTACGGAGATGCCGAAATCGAGAAAGGTCTGCCCGTACTTATCGATAAAATTGAGGGACAGGGCCTGAAGGTGCTCTGGAGCGCCGATCCGATGCACGGTAACACCTACGCAACCGAAGACGGAACCAAAACCCGCGATTTTGAAAATATCCTGGGAGAAATCAAAAAGACGTTCGCCATCCATAACGAGAGAAATACCATTCTGGGCGGCGTGCATTTGGAAATGACCGGTGAGGACGTTACCGAATGTGTGGGCGGAGCGAACGGGCTTAATGCAGGCGGACTCAGTTCGAACTACCAAAGTTACTGCGATCCGAGGCTGAATTATGAGCAGAGTCTCGAAATGGCCTTTCTGATTTCCAAACTCTGGAAAGAGCACTCCGGACGATCCTGACAGTTTTTCGTGCAAAAAATTCAGAGCGGTATGACGCCCGTTCAGTCCGGCTGAAAGGCTGACTTAGTCGGGCTGTCACTTTATCCGGGCGTGATAAAAAAATGACAGAAACCGCCCCTGAGTACCGGTTGGCACGAGGTTTGTCTTTTTAAGAGTGAAACCATTTAAAACATGTCACTCAAAAAAAAGGAGTCAGCCATGACACTCGTGAAATTCAGAAATGATCTCAGAAACGACAATCTGCCGGAAACAGCTATCCCAAGAACTTTTTCAGAAATGCTTGATACGTTCTTCGACAGCGCCGTAGGCCAATCTGTGGACCGCGGTGGATTCCACCCGGGCGTGGATATTGTAGAACACGATAACAAATATGAAATCCGTGTTGATTTGCCCGGTATGAAGAAGGATGAAGTAAATATCGAGCTGGAAGACAACACGCTGTCCGTTAGCGGTGAACGGAAGACCGAGAAAGAGGACAAAAACAAGCGCTATCACCTTGTTGAGTCACGTTACGGAACGTTTACCCGTTCTTTCACGCTCCCACGCAACATCAACCGGGACAGCATCAATGCTAAAATGCAGGACGGCGTGCTGAACATCAGCATTGAGAAAAGCGAAGATGCCGTGAGCCGTCAAATTAAAATCGGATAACTGAAAAAAAGTTGCAGCATCATTATTCTGCATCTAAACAGCGTGTGAAACACACGTGAAAACGATTGACAAAAGGCTGCCTGTGACCGGGTGGCCTTTTGTGCTTTCAGGAAGACCTGCGAATGGAATTAGCCGTCGCGGGCGTTTCTGCTTATATTTGAATCATGCGATTAGAACAAAAGTATTTCATCCCGTTTATGCTTGGCGTGGCGGGCATTTGTCTTGTACTTATTATTTATTTTAACCTTCGGTCGCTGGACAATCAGCAGCAACGATTCGTTGAGCGGGTCGGTGACGGCAGCGAACATTATCAGCAGGCCTACCCGGCTATGTATCAGGAAGGTGAGGTGACACCCTCTGAATACAGCCGGGGCCGTCCGCTGATTCTTGTGTTCTGGTCTTCCTGGTCGGGCCGCTCTGAAGAAGCCCTGAAAAATCTCACAGAACGCTACCAACATGCTTCGGTGGAGACGGCCGTCATTTCGGCCGCGGTAAAAGACAATCCTGAAAACGCGGGAGTGGTCCGGGATGCCCTTCAGTTGCCTTTTTTGATCGTTGACGGAACCGAACATTACAACGAAATACGCCTTCCCGGGCTTCCCAGCCTGATAGCCTTCAATGCCGACGGCTCCCTCTACGGTGCCCGGCTCGGCTTTAGCGGCGTTTCGGATTATGATTTCCTCCATGAATTGCTGCACCCGGAACATGAGTGAACCTTTTCTGATACTCGACAACCGGCTTGTTGCTAAACATCAAGCCCGGCTTCCGGCTTCGTGCCGGGCCCTTACACACGGTCAAAGTTGTTTCGAAACGCTGCGGCTGTATCCCGGTTTCAGGGTATTCGGATTTCAGGATCATATCACCCGCCTTATGCGCGGAGCCGTTAAACTCGGTTATGAAGCGTCTTTGCACGGCTCAATGGTGTCTCCTGAAAACATCCCTGCACAGATTCGGAAACTTGCCGCGGCAAACGGATTTGAGAATCGTGAAGCCCGGATCAGAATACAGCTTGGCAGAGCAGATTCAGCCGGAATTCGTGATTCGGGCAGCCCCGGCTTTTTCCTGATGATCACCTGCACCGGGGTGTCTCCGGAATCTGAGCCGTTGCGGTTGATGAGCACCGTCAGGCAACGTATTTCAGCGGCTGCGCTTGATGCTTCCGTGAAATGGAGTTTTTATCAGCCCAATATTGAGGAGCTTGAAAACGCAGCGGCTCATGGGTTTGATGACGTGCTTATGGCGGACCGTCACGGACATGTTTGTGAAACGGCC
>PXDL01000278.1 GCA_003566395.1 Balneolia bacterium
AAAGAGGGAAAAATAAAGAACCGATTTCTATTGAGGATTTTCAGAAGCGCATTCGCGAACTTGGATTGCTTGAGCGGGTGGTGCCCGGATCTATGCTGGACGCGTTTGATGAAATAATTGAGATGCCGGAGTCTGCAGGAAGCCGGGCGGTTTTTATGAGCACACTGAGAAGCGCGGTTGCCGGTCGTTTCAGAAGACAGGATCACGGGGTGCTTAACGCTATGGAATGGCTGCGGATCGGGCTGATGAAATCCATTGATGAAGTTACCGACGATCTGATGACCCACCTCGATGATGATGACGTGGCCGTATTGTTGCCGATGGATATCATCGATAGAAAAGCCCCGAAATACGAGCTCGAATTATTTATCCGTCAGCTTGAAGATACCACCGGACAGGCGTTGCGCTACCCTGGCCGTGCGATTCCGTTTGGAATGGTAAACCCTAACCGGGAGGACGCCTTCACCCTGTTTAAAAAGGCCGCCGATGAAGGCTCGGTGGCCGGACTCAAGCTTTATCCGGCTCTCGGCTATCCGGTTTGGGAAGGTCAGGTGAAACGGGCGCTGGAATATTGTAACGAAATGGCGTTGCCGGTCCTGCTTCACTGCAACGACCAGGGGTTTCGTAAAAGCCCTGAAGACGCAAAATACGGCCGTCCCGACCACTGGATTCCGGTGCTGAACGCGCTGTCTGACCTGAAGGTCTGCTTCGGACATTTCGGCGGGGATCAGGAGAACGATAAGCCGGTATGGACCGCAGAGTCGCTGCCCGCGGATTCATGGGCCGGTCAGATTCTGGATTTGATGCGATGTTTTCCCGGCCGTGTCTATGCCGATGTTTCCTATCACGCAGGCCAGTTCAAAAGTGAAGAGGCGGCATCAAACTATCGCCGAAACCTAAAAGAGAAACTCAGGAAGCCCCAAATACGCACGCAGGTGCTGTGGGGAACCGACTATCATCTGCTGCGCATCGACGCAACCGATACGGATTATACCACGGGCTTCCGTGAATGGCTGGGAGAGGAGGATTTTAACCAAATCGCATCGACAAACGGGCGGCGTTTTCTGGGCCTGCCCGATGAATCTCATGAGGCATCGGAAGGCATTAGCCGCCATGTTGGATGGCTGCATGAAAACCGGGCGCGGGCGGTTTACGGAAAACCGGCTGCCTGGCTTCAGCATCACCCCCAAGGAAAACAGATTGAGGGTGGGCCGGGAATAGAAAAAGCCGTATGGGACCGAAATAACGTGCTGCACGTCGCCCTGTTCCGCGTACTCTGGTACGGTGATCCTTCGCATCTGAGCCGGGGCGCGAAAGAACAGATAGAGCGAAAAACCGACTCGCCGGAGGCCGCGTTCGAGAAGGTCGGGCGGGTACCCATGCGCGATATGGTGTTTCACCGGGATGTGCTCGGAAGCGCATCCGACCGCAGGGAGCGCATCAACAGTTTCATCGGGATGCTGAAGCTATGGCTGGACAATGACCGCAGGCTGGAGCGAAGGCATACCGACAATGATGAGCTATACCGGAAAGTTCAGGAGGTGTGCGGGAATCCCGAACATACCATGCCGAAGCTGGCTGAAGTGCTGGCACTGTTCTATCAATCAACAGATACACTTGAGTGATGATGAGAACGAGTTCGTTTTTTTTAAGTGTGACGGCTTTCGTGCTGATCATCGGTACGGCCCAGGCTCAGGAGCGAAGCATAGATGTTGACCTGGACATCCCGCTGTTTCGGGCTTCTGATGATTTTTCCGAATTTACGGCCGGAGTGGGTTGGAATGTGAGCTGGATGCTGCCGGATTCCCCTGTACGATCCAGAGAGGCAAGCTACGGTATCTGGACCGGAGACCGGCGGTTTTCACTGGAAACGGAAGGCATGTGGCTGCTCAATGATGAGCTGAACACCCGGCCGATTGAACTTGCTCTGGCCTTTAACATCGGCTTCGACCTACAGCGACGACCGCCTGATTTTAGTGATGATGATCCGTTTGGACCTCCGGTGGAACCGGAAACCGGTTCTGAGGCGCCCTCTTTTTTGTATGGCTACAGAATCGCCTTTACGCTGGAATCAGGGGTGGAAACCACACAACAGCTGGAGTCCGGCTGGGTGCGGTTCGGCCCCGGACTTCGTCTGCTGAATCGCGCACAATCCGGCTGGGAAATGCTGCTGCCGAACGTGAAATTTTTTTATGAAGGGATGCATAAGCTGGGGGACGGTATTATTTTGGCCGAGGATGAAGATACCCCGGAGTGGTACAGCAGGCTGCGGCTGGTACAATGGCATCAGATTAACTTCGGCTTTGCGGGTCTTACCGATCTTGGTCTCGCCGCCGGATATCAGTACACCCGGGATTTCGGGCAGCCGTCGGTGATCCGTGATCAGGGATTTCACAGCCGTTTTGGATGGGTGGCCGACCTGTCGTATATCTATCGTTTTACCGGCGAAGATCAGATTTTCAACAGCATAAGCCTGTTCGCCCGCTTTACCGACGGAGAGCTCGCGCCTTTTGTGGAAACGGACCGGACGTTCCAGTTCGGTCTTCGATTTTAGAAACCAAAAGGTCTGACTCCAAGCCGGAATCAGACATTAAAGAAACACCATCAACGATAAATAAAGAGGTAAAAGAGATGAAGACTATTGAGCTGACCGACCGGAATTTTATGAGCACCGAAGACGGATCGCGGTTTGTACCGCTGGGAGAAGGAGTACGCGGGCCGGAAGAGCAGGAACTACTCAAAAAGAAAATCAAAAGAGAAAGCCGCATGCGGCAGCCGGGCGTTTGGGGCACACTGGGAAAAGCGGACCGGGATACCGAAATCAGCTGGACGGGAAGACTTTCCTACTCCGGATTCGGTAACGACCGGTCGAAAGGCATCACCCTTGAAGAGATAAATGACATCTATGATACAAACCCCGTACTGCTAAACCCAACTGAAAAGGTAATTGAGCGCTTTATCAATTTTGACGAAGTACGATTTCACGAACTCGGCGACTCCTTCGATGTGAACGCTATGCCCCGGCTTCGGCTCACCCTTTTTCTGCAGCCGGATGAGGGCGCGATGGTCTATTATCATCATTTTTCCGGAAAATGGGACCGCGAACAGCATTCCGAACTTGAGTACATCCTGCCTGACCCGACTGAAGGAAACACAACCAACCGGGATCGGCTGAACTACACTTTTTCCCTGCTCCCGCACCGTAAAATTGAGAAGGTGGATGGAGATACCGCACGGCTCGGCGCAGAAGTAAAAAGCAGCTTTGTGGTGAAGGTGTTGGTTTTCCGCAGGCCGGAGGAGCAAAAAGACTCCTATGCGCTGGTGCAAAAGGGTATAGAACATGTGAGGACGAAACGCCGGTATCAGGTGCTGCGCTATGATGCGGGGCAAAACACGTTCAGGGAGCTGAAAATCCCCGCCGATGAACTTCAGTCAGACGTACGAACACTGTTGTTGCTTCACGGCACTTTTTCATCTACGGAGGGCTCCTTCGGCGGGTTGCTCGGAACCAAACACCGTTCCAAATCCTGGCTTAAAGAGCAGTCGGACAGGTATCGGCAGATCATAGGTTTCGATCATTCCACCATTATGCACGGGGCGGATGAAAACCTCAGGTATTTTCGTGATATGATGGGAAGCGTTCATTTTCAGAATAAGCCGCTGGATGTCATCACCTTTAGTCGCGGGGGCTTGCTCGGCAAAACGCTGGCTTGCGGTGTGGGCAACGATGCGTTTCCATTGCACCGGGCGGGGTTGGTATCCTGCGCAAACGGCGTGGGCTATTTTACCGCTGCCCGCTATCTGGGCGTATTTTTGCGTTATCTGAAAAAGAGCACGGGTATTGCATCGGGCGGCATGGGGGCTATTATTTCGCTCTTTGCCCAACATTCGGGCAAATTTTTTCTGTCGCGCCCCGGCCCGGAACTTATGACGATAAACAGTGAGTCGGGCCTGCTTGAACAGCTACTGGCAGCTACGCCGGCTCCTCAAAATCGGGGCATGCAATTCAAAGCGTTTGCCGGACGATGGACAAGTGAAGTTGCCGCTGAAAGCAAATTGTTTAGCAGGCTCGCCCAGCGGGGTGTCAATCTTTTAACGCGGCCCATACTTGGCAATCCCAATGATTTTGTGGTCGGCACCGACCGCCAGCAGCTCCTGCCCCCGGGATGGGAATCAGAGCCGGTGATGCTTAAGGCTACCCACACGAACTTCTTTACCGGGCGCCTCAGTTCG
>PXDL01000362.1 GCA_003566395.1 Balneolia bacterium
CGCGCATCATCTTTTTCTCTAAGGTAGTTTCCGTTTGTATCGGAGCGGAGAAATGCGCGCAATGCCAGACTATTTGCATCACGCCAGCTTATAGGTGGAATACCGTGTTGATAGAGTTCCCGGTAATTTTCAATAAAAAATAACAGGTAGCTGTCACGATGGGTGAGCTTGAAAAGTTCTATGGCCGCCCACAAACGTTCATCCCTATCCGAAGGATCACCGTACTGTCCGCCGGTAACACCTTCGGGGTTTTTAAAACCATCTGAGGGTACATTTTCCGGGTTCTCTTCCAGCCATTTCCAGGCACGTTCGGCGGCAGACGCTAAGGTTTTGGAAAAATCCGGATTATAATCTTGTAAATGACGTGCGCCGATTGCAGCAGCAGCCGTAAATGAAGCCGTAGCAGCGCTGCTGATATCAAAAATATAGCGTGTGGACGGATCGGTATGCGGCAAAAACTCTCCGATCCACTTTTTCTGGGATACTTTATGATGCACCGCACCATCTTCACGCTGCATTTTCAACAGCCAATCTAATGCCCAGCTTACCTCGTCGAGCAGGTCGGGTGTGCCGTTACCTGATTCCGGAATCCCGAGCCGGTCGTCCAAAAAATTATCCGGATTAGATTCATAAGCATATAACAGCAGGCCGGCACTCAAAGCTGTGTTTACTGTAAACTTGTTGTAGTCGCCTGCATCATGCCACCCACCGCTTACAATGGCAGATTTTCCGGGCTGATCAAAAAACGGAGCATCATCCACATGACAAATTTCATACGCCCAGTCTGATTTATCGCCCACCCCGGTTCCGCAACGGTGGTAATAAAAACTTTTGCTCATTATCTCCAAGGCATCAGCATATACATTTTGCCTGATTTGGAATCTGTTTGAGATGATGGACCCGGGACCATCGGTCCTGATAATATACTCTCCGGGGGTAGTGTATGCGGAAAAATCAATTACAGATATAATGTCGCCGGTGGCCGGATCTTTTTCAGCGGGTGCTTTAACGGAGTCCGAAAAAACGACCTGGGAATCGTGGGTTCGTATCAGCTCAAACCAGCCGGCTTCTGCATTAACCAGAAAGGCTTGTTTGGGGCTGCCTTTTTCGTAGCCGATCTGATTTACAGCTATAAATTCTTTATCCGGCGAATGGAAGCAGCCCGTCAGAATGAGCAGGGCGATGAATGGGAGGAAAAGTTGAAAAGTTTGAGAAGGATAAATCAGTTTCTTTTTTAACGAACCTCTTCCATCACCAACATATGCCCGAGCCCCTGAAAGTGTATAATGCATACTGTTGAAGCATGTTCTTAGCGTGGCTGGAAAAAGTGGCGTTTTCAAAACTTCTCCGATTTTAATTGCAGGGTCTCTTCTTGTATCGCAGGCGTTGTTGCTTTTGGAGGGGCAGGTACAGTTTGTGAGCGGACACTTTTTAAACCCATAACCTGATTCAGCTCGTCTTTAATGGCGGCAACAAACTGTTCCAGGTTGTGATGTTTTACAATAAATTCCCGGGCTGCCCGGCCCATTTTCTTACAGCGCTCAGGATCGTCCCATAGCGTCTGAATGGCGTCCCGCATGGCCTCCGAATCTCCCTGGGGGACATATATTCCGGTTACTCCATCCTGAATAATATCTACCTGCCCCTCTGACTTCGTGCAGATAACGGGCTTGCCCATTGCCATCGATTCCAGAATTGTTGTTAAACCGTTATCGGAATCTGACGGCAGCAGAGAAACGACGGTGAAGCGTGAACGGGCATATAACGTCCTGAGGTCGGCCGGTTTTTTGAGTCCTATACTAACCTGTTCGGGCATGTCTTCGATTTGATGAAGTCGTTGAACCGTTTTAAAAACATCACCCCGGGTTGCACCGGCTGCGATATGACAGGGGATATCAAGACCTCGAAGGGCATCCACAAGCGTCGGGAAATCGCGCGCCTCCATTCCTGCAGAGCAAATCATATCAGTTTTTACCTCTCTCGGGCTCCAAAAAAGTTGATCGACTCCCCGTTTTAGAAGCACGATTTTTTCCGGATGTGCGCCAAGCTTTTCAATAGCAAGTTTTCGCTGCACGGAAGACCAAATCAGGAAACGGCTGACTGAATTCCTGATTTTTTTAAAAAACCATATTTTTTTCTCCGAAGCCTTTCTGTCAACCGATGTGATTCTGGACAAAACCACGATATGCGGCTTCCTTGAGCCGGTCCATTTGAGAATCAGGGCAAGGGGAAAGCTGACTTTCTCTGTATGAGTCAAAATAGAATCGTATCGGTTGTGAATAAACAGCGCTTCAAAAACCTGAGCTATACTTACAGGAATAAAGCTGTAAAATAATCTTCGCAGAAAGGGAGGGGTTTCGGTCAGATACCGTTCATCGAGCACCTGAGCCGAAATAGTATCTTCGAGCAGGGAAACCCTCGGAATCTTATCTTCAGTTTCGAGGCGGCGGATCTCATGGTCCTGCGGTTTATCCATGCCTTTAGATATGATATATAGTGTCTTCATGCTCCTGGTTTATAAAGAGTTCGTATTAAACATGTTCTGCATGGCATAATCTTCAGATTTCTGTGTGCCGTTAGAAGAGCGTGATTTAATAGTACTGTCGGCCTCCATTTTCACATCATGCGTCATTCTGTTTTTCAGACGAAAATAAAGCCACTCGATATATTGATAGGGCAATAACAGGGTGGCTAAAAATTTGAACCTTGACGTTTCATGATGAATCGCAAGTCTTCGGAAATCCATCATAGTTTGGCTAAATCTTGCTGCTCCTGAATAGACACCACAGGCAAATAAAAACCCGGAGTTAGAAACAATTTTTTTTACTCTGTCATCGACGCTTCCGTAGGGATAGGAGAAGGTCAGAATTGGTTTTCCCAGAACATTTTCAATTGCTTGTTTCGATCTGGAAACCTCATATACAATATCTTCTTCCGACAAGCCGGTTAGAGGATAATGGTCGAGGGAATGTGCCCCAATCTCAAAACCCATGTTTTGTACGGTCCGGATTTGCTCGTCCGTCATCAGGGGGCACGTATCAAAATCATCCACCTCATCCCAACGGGCGCTTTTTAGTTTTCGATTGCCCATTACAAAAATTACAGCTCTCATGTTCAACTCATTCAGTACCGGAATTGCATTTTCAAGCGTATCGAGATATCCGTCATCGAAGGTGATGATAATGGGCTTTGAGGGCAGCGTAAGTTTATCCTCCACAAATAGTTGATAATCGGAAAATGTGATCGGAGTAAATCCCAACCGATCTATCATACTCATCTGTTTTCTGAATTCAGTAACGGTTACATAATGCCACCTACTCTCTTTTTCAGGCTCTTCTTCAAGCACTCTGTGATACATCAGTACTTTAATCTTTAGAATTCTGTTCGAATATTTCATATTTGTGTGATGAATTGGTGGTCTTCTCAATACACTGTTTTCCCGTACTTTGGAATTGCAACAAGTGTGCCACTCAGATGGATATTTATTTTATTATTGAAGTTCGACGGTTATAAATCAACAAGTGAATGTTTTTTAATTAGGGTACTCAACATATAGTTTTAGGAACGTGAAACTTTATATATGCAAAGTTTTTTTCCGTGTAAGAAATACACATGTTATCCGGTCCTCCTCGTCTTATTTATTTTATCAAGAACAGTTTCCATACGAAACTTGAAATACTCTGTAAACATATATGGAAATCCTGCATTATAATGCTGTACTTTCAGGAGCATCTTTTCCCGGCTTGAATATTTATGGAAATGCGATACAGCCTGGATGGTCGCGGCTTTCAACCCCCAGGCTGTTTTCCAACTTCTGTCTTCGGAAAGTGTGATTTTCCAGTTGTGGGAAACCCGATCGGTGAAATCATGCTTGTAGCCCTCATCACCCCGCAACAATTCGATTCGTTTTACGGGCTGTTTAAACGAGTTCTCAACCAAATCTAAAAGAAGACCTATTCCCGGACGGCGTTTGGCTGAAGGGCTGTCTTCATTATACCCGCTCATATAATCGTAATATCGCCCGTTGTAGAGGAGCAGCATTCTTACCGCACAGATTCCGCTTTCATCCACGGCCTGCTTTATCCAGAGCCGCTTTTCCCGATATGCGGAGAATGATATTTCCTTGAAAAAATTTCTAAACCTCTCATCCATAAAAGCGCCGGGATAGCCCAGGTTGTTCCACTTACCCTGATGTAACTGCATCAGTTTTTCAATCATCTGCTCAACATC
>PXDL01000010.1 GCA_003566395.1 Balneolia bacterium
TACAGCAAGGATACCCTTGGCGCAGACCGGTGCGGGTGAACTGGTCATTCGCGAGGACGAGCTTGATGGGCGCACAGTCCATGTTGTATCCGTACGTGTTGAGATCGCGGAGGGTGTGTATGCGGAGACCCCGGGTTTTATGCTGGACGGAACGGACGATGGCCGTATTCAAGCCGGAGTGTTCTTAAGTGTATCACTCGAGGTCGTCAGCGCGGTTCAAAGTGGTGAACTGGCCACGCCGGAGGCTGTCGAGAGTCTGTTCGGGCAGTTGGCAGAATTGGCCGCCGGTTCCGCCGGCACCGGCCCGCTTAACATCGATAACCTGGAAGCTATTCTCCGGGATGTTGACCAAAGCGCGCTTTCGCGTTCCATGCCGGAGATAGCGGCCTGGTCCTTCGGCGCCGTGCTTTCCGACCCGGACCTTATGCTGAACCTCAGCGCTGCCGCGCAACACGCCGGATATTATCGCGAGCAGGCTTTCCAGGATTGGTTCGGGGAAAGGCTTCAAGGTGTTTTCAGTGGGGCGGGGACATCGGAAGAGTTGAGGGCGAATGCCGAGCAGTTCCTGGAAGAGCTGAGAGTTTTCGGGACGGGCGGTACGGCCGGCCGTGACGCGGTTATACGGACACGGGACAGCGAGGAGCCGTCCGGGCCGCGCCGGGAGGGAACTACCGCTTACTCGCGCGAGCTCGACGGCTTGGCGAGCGCGACTTTCATCTCGGCAAGCGGTCTTCAGGTGAGTATAACTGCTTCAGATAGTGTTAGCCTCGAAACGGCTTTGCGTTTTGCCTCGGGTTTATCATTTGACGGTTCTCTTGGCGATATGGTGCAGGAACTGGGGTCGATGTTCGCGGAAAGCGCTTTTGACGGAGTTGCTGTCATACGCATCTTTGTCGACGATCAGGTCGAGCTCATCGCAAGCGCGGTCGGAGTTGGTGGCGTGGCCACGCCTGAGGTGACCTTGCGCGTTGGTGTGGGTGAAGAGGCTTCCTTTGAGACGGACGCTGCGGCGTTGAGGAACTTCGAAGGAAGTTTGCAGCATTCAGCGCCTGTACTGCATGCCCTGGCGGAGGCGATCCATGGATCGCAGCAGCTTCCGGATGTTGCTGACCGGCTCTTCCAGGAGATGGCCATGCAGTTCCTGCGGGAGGATATGCTCCCGGTCCGTTCCCTTGACCAACTGATCGAGGCCATAGATATCGATCTGCAGGAGCGTATTGCAGAAGACGCGGGTAGCGTTTCGGTCACTGCTCCGGCGGCGCTGTCCTTCCGCGAGAACAGAGATGACTTTTTCGGCCGGGTCAGCATAACAGGACGCGACGGGGAAGAGATAGCTATCCCGCCGGGTTCTGAGAGCGTTTTTGTCTCGGACAATATACACATGACCTCGACCGGTGAGATCGCCCGGGTCGAAGGTAGGCTTTCCATCGCGGGCGAGGGCGAGATGCACGTCACTATCGTCAATACGGAAGTGATAACGCGGGTCCAGGAAGGGGAGATCAGTCTTACATTAATGCCGGGCGCTCAGGTCGTTATCAATATAGTTGACGCGGAACTTCTCGATACCACGGTGCTCGGGGACAGCAGTTTGACGGTCGATAGGTTCTATAAGTTCTGTCTCGGCGAGGACCCTGTCGGCACGGCCGAAGGGTCTCATGCGACTGCACGGGATGTGACCATAACGGCCGAAGCGACAACCATGACGTTCGAGATACCCGGCGGTGAGTTCGAGCTCGAGAGCGGGCATATTGACCTGAGCGCGACACATTCAAGAGGATTGCCTGTCGCGGACGCGGATGCGGCGCGCGCACTTACCGAAGGCATGCTTTCCATCCCGGGTGTCACTGCGGAAAACCTTATCGCGTTGATCGAAGATCTGTCGGTACCCGGGGTTCTGCGGGCCTTCGTGGAAACTTTGGTAAGCGCGGCCGTGGCCGAGAACGATCTTACATTGCTTGTTGCGGTCCTTGCGGGTATCGAGGGCGATTTTGCCGCTACTGCGGTAAATATCGCGGTGGAGACACTTGTCTCGATGGGGAACATCGACTCAGTCGCCGGGCTTGCGGTGGGTTTGAACGACGCAGGAGCTACGCATCTTTTAGCGGTTGCGGGCACGGCTTTGGCCGATCATACGGAGGTGCTCGGCGGAGCGCTCTCTTTTCTGATAGGTCAAGGCGCGGTCGAGACGCTGGCCGTGTTGATCGGAAGTCTCCCGGGCGGCGAAGCAGCGGGAATGGTTATCGTGACACTGGTTTCCGCGTTGTTAAGCGCGGAGAGACCTGATATGTTGGGCGAGATGCTCAGCATGGTCCCGCCCGAAGTCTCACAGGCGGTGATAACGGTGCTTTCCGGTATCGCGGCTCAACAGAATAGCCCTGAGATGCTTGTCGCGGTCCTTGCCGGAAGTGACGATAAAGCCGCTGTGATGGGAATGATCATGGTGGCGCTTGTGGGGATAGCCCAGTCGAGCGGTGAAACGGTCTTCCTGGCATCTGTGCTGGCGGGCATCGACGATCTGGATCTCCCGGATGACGTACTTGCTGCGGGCATGGTCCCGGTCCTTTCGGCGGGGGGCGTGGAGATGTTCGCGGATCTGATCCGTCATTTTTCCGGGGAAGGACACCAACATCTGCCGTTCGCGCTGGGCGCGGTTCTTTCCGCCGAAGGGAACGCGGACATGCTTGTACGCCTTACAGACCTTTTGCTGGCGGATGACAACGCCGCCGTGCTTGTCGCATTGCTGGCCACTGCTTTGAACACACAGGAAGCGGAACACACTTTCTTGACGGTCATTTTGGATGCGGCGATCAATGCGCAGGACCCGGCACTTTTGGCCGCGATAGTCAACAATTCGGATGCCACCATGGCGAGAGGTGTTTTCATAGCTCTTGTCGCCAGGGCGAACGAGCTGGAAGACGTTACGTTCCTGACCGAGGTTATGGGCGGTATCGACGGATTAGGTGTACTCGCAGCAGCGGTAGCGGTTCTTATCACCGCCGGGACAGAAAGCACTGTCGCGGCGGTCGCGGGAGCGCTGAGGGATCTTCACGATATCCAATTTGAAGTGCTGGATAATGGTGACATGCGGGTGCAACAGGGGGCCGATGTGCTTGTAGTTCCGAACGTTGGAGCCGCGCCGGCGGCAGCAGCTGTCCCCGCTGCGCAACCGGAGCGTCAACCGATAGAGATGAACCGCGCAGAGTTCCGGCGGGCTGTGCAGGACGAGATCGCACGGGTCCTGCCCGCGTTCGCGAACGCCAGGATCGAAGTCGATGTGTCTGATGGGACGTTCAAGATAATGGAGATCTCCGGTCGTGTGCTTTTTACCGGTCAGCTGGAGATGGTCGACGGTGATGCCGTCATGACGGAGCTTCGCGGATTCCTTTATGCCCCGGACGGTTCGGCGGTCGTAAGCTGGAACCTGATGGCCACGGATGCGGCGGGCAACTGGGTGTTAGAACTTGGTGCGGTTGAGGCTTTTCAGGGATTGGCTGTCCTCGCTCTTGAGACTTTCGGGACTTTCGAGCACGTAGGCGCGGTGGGCGTCTTTACCCGGGGGTTGGGGGAGGACATAAGCGTTGAAATGATCGGCGCAGCGGACCAGATGGGGCGCACCCAGACCCTTACGGTCTCATCGGGACAGGTCGTTGTGCATGGGTTGATGAGCCCCGAGGCAGCCGAAGCGGTTATGGAGATGTATGCTGATCAGATCGGTGCGGTCGTTCATGCGAACGTCGCCGTTGGCGGTGGGGGGCTGATGTTACGTTCGTATCTGGGCGATCGCGGCCAGGTGATAAACATTTCCGCTGTGGGGGTCATAACACCGGAAGGCGAAATGCTCGGGATGATCCCGCAGACGGTGGGCAGCGGACGTGGCATACACAGGAGGCAGTTCAACTCCCTGGTTTCGGATATCAGGGTTGAACAGGACGGGGACGGGGTGGCGCGGGTTGAATTCCATCCTGTCCGCGCGGCGGTTGCGGGAACTATGAAACAATCTTTGCAAAGGGTCCTTATCGAGAACCCGGAAATGATCGCGGGCGAAACTCGTGGCGAGAAGCAAAGAACGATCAATGCGCTGTTAAGGAAATCTAACGCCCAGATGGCTGAGGCCGAAAGAGAAGGCGAGAATATGCTCCAGGAGAACACCTCCGCAGGCATGTTCTTACGCGCCGTGGCGATGCGTCGGGAGGACCCGGCTGTGATCTCTATCGAA
>PXDL01000073.1 GCA_003566395.1 Balneolia bacterium
GCAGATCAGAAAATGAGGTGGTAAATGCGCAGGCAACCCCGGCAATTCCGTATAGAAGGAGCGATGGAATAAGAATTCTTTTTCGGCCAAATCGGTCAGCCAGTACGCCCAAAAAAGGTGTGAGCAGGATTCCGGGAAGCGCAAAAACGGTAATCAGCAGACCAATCTGGTCGGTCGTTACATCCAGGGCGCGAGCAATGACGGGGAGGGCAGGGGCGATGCTCGAAACGCCCATCACAGCGCTGAGCGTAATCCCGAAAATGATGTGAAGATTTTTGTCTTTTAGTACCGGTGGTTGTTGGTCTGTCAAATCCTGATAATTTTCAGATCACAAAAAATCGTTTAACGGATCTGGGTAGTGATCCGTTTCGAATTCCCGAAGATAGAGATATAAATACTAAATAGATGAATTATCCGGGCTAAAAGTAGACTCTGTAGAGCAGGCTGATGTTGCGACCCGGTTCGGGGAAGATATCCTTCACTCTTGAGAGGTGATTGTAATATTCTGTATTGAAAAGATTCAGTCCGTTTAGTGAAACGGTGTGAAGTGTTCCGTTCCAGTCGAAGCGGTATTGTGCGTTCAGATCGAATACTGCATAGCCATCTGTTGGTGTTTCAATTTCACCGATTCTTGATTGAGATGCGGCTGCTCTGACCCTGGTTCCCAGCGTCATATTATTATGGCTGTACCGCAGGCTGATGTTACCTTTTAAGGGGGGCATCATTGGCAGAGGCTGATCGGATTTTTCCAGGCCGGTTGCTTCTCTCTCTTGTTCGGGCACCACACGGTCGCCAATTGTAAACGATACATTCCCGTCAAAAACAAAGTTATTAAACAGCCGAAGTTCAGATGATAACTCGGCACCATACATGGTTGCTTCGGTACCAATGTACTTAAACTCATTAAGGTCTCCGCGGATAATGCTGGGCTGCCCCGTATCCTGGGCGTAAAGATAGTTGCTGAAGTGGTTGTAATATGCGGCTACCTCTACAGAGGCATTACTTGTTCTGTACCGACCAAAGATTTCACTACCTAATCCACGCTCTGAATCCAGATCGGGATTACCCACTTCAAAAGCGAACGCGGCAAGATGCGGACCTTCAGAATAGAGCTCTTCCAGTGTTGGAGCTCTCCAGGAGTGCATAAATGTTGAGCCAAGATAAAAACCGCTGCCCATGTTGTATATAGCGGAGATAGATGATTCCAGTCCTGTAAAGGATCGTTCTCGTACACGTCCGATAAATGAATCTCTTTCTCTCTCAGGTGTGGCCACAAAATGGTTCAGCCGGAATCCGGTTTCCAGGTGAAGATTCCCGATATCTGCTTCCTGTATCGCAAAAAATGCACCACCAACAGAATTTGAATTGGGTGTTCTCGATCCAAAAACTGAGTAATCTACAAATTCACCCCAGACTCCAACTACCCCTTCATCAAAAAATCCCCATCCGTTATTTCTCAATTTTACGGATCCGGTTGAGGTGTCCATATCGTACTGTGTTCCTATGGCTCCGCTGGATTCAATTTCAACGTGGTGATACCGGATAAATGAGCCGCGTGCCTCCAGAAGGTTGAAAAGTGAACTCCCAAGTAACACCTCTGCTCGTCCCTCGGTGTGATATTTGTACATCTCTATATCCACACCGGAAGGGTGACCACCCTGTGGATCGGGCGGGATACCGTATTCGCTGAAATAGATGGACCCTGATACTCCTGCATATCCCCAGGGGCGAATATACCCCACCCCAAAACCGTTATCTGCGGTACGGATTGACGTATTTGTTAAAGGACCGATGGGAGTGTTGTAATCCTGGCCAATCCGGCCGCTTAAATCCAGGTTAAGCACCAGGTCGTTGTACGGTATTTTCAAAGATCCCGCGCCCATAATGCCGGAATTTACGCTGGCTCCCTGCAATGAAAGGTTCCCGGTTGTTTGTGAAGGAACAGTGTTAGGAATTTTATTACTGACCACATTTATGACGCCGCCAATGGCTCCGGCTCCGTGTTCAAGTGCAGCGGGACCCCGCGCAATCTCAATTTCATCGGCAGAGGATGGGTCTACAGTTACTGAGTGATCCGCTGAAGTCCATGAGACATCTCCTGTCCTGCCGCCATCCTCGAGGATTAGCACCCGCTCGTCTCCGAGGCCTCTCATAACGGGCCTTCCTGGCGCGGCACCCATGCTTCTTTCTGAAAATCCTGCCTGATTACTCAAGGTTGATGATAGTGTGACATCTAAATCCCTGCGCAGACGATCACCTACAATTTTTAGCGATGCGTGTTCCAGGTTACTGCCAATAAGTTGTTCGGCATCGGCAACGACTTCAACAGTCTGGCCTGATAAAACCGATGGGGTTAATGAGAAAGAAATTTCTGTGGTTTGATCAGGTTCAATTTCTACAGTTCTGTTGATTGAGCTGTACCCGATGCGGTGTATATTTATATTGTAGGTTCCTGATGGAATGTTTCGGAGTTCAAACCGTCCTTCTCTGTCCGTTGTAGCTGATCTGTTTATTTGTTCTAGGTGAATGTAAGCAAAAGAGACAGGTTCACTGTTTTCAATGTCAATGACAATTCCGGAAAGTTTCCCTGAACTGTCTGATATATTCGCTGACGCAATAAGCGGTAAGTATACAGCGATCAAGAAAAAAAATAGTTTAAATAAGTTCTTATGCATGCTCAATTCAGTAAATCTATAGGCGATGATAAAAATTAGGGGAGACCGTTAGCGATCTCCCCCAATTCGTGCGAAAGAGGCTCAATAATCCGTATAAATAAGTCGTCATGCTGTAAAAATGTATTACGGCATGATATAAAGCTGACTATCAGGGACGGTCTACACGACATTTGCTTCTTTCGTGCATATATATGCCGTTCTCGTCAATCAGTGCATGTTCATCATCGGCCACAACAACGTCCATCCACTGAGATGTGAAGTCAGAGTGGTCGTCGTGAATTAAGCTGAAACGCACACGATCTGATCCCGCATGATCAGCTCTGAAGTGAAAGCCCCAGAGTCCGTCGCTGCCGTGCTGCTCAAGGTTAGCCGGTCTGATCTGATCAAGTGCTTCAGGGTTTTCCCTGGCTTCATCAGAGCACTCTTCGGTTAGGGTGTTGGGTTTTTCCCACTCCCAGGTAAGGCTGTAATCTCCTGATTCATCATCGGGCAGGTCAAAAACATCACCGTCTCCGTCGATCCACCTGAGAACGACAGATGGAGTCATGCCGCGGGGATTAGCTTCTGAAAATTCCAGAACATCCGGGGAGATTACAAGCGCATCGATGTCATCTCTGTAGTAGTCGTCCCAGGCTCCGTCAGGATTCCAAACGTATTGATTGTTTTGAAACCGTACAATTTCAGCATTGTTCTGCATAATGACGAATCCTTGTGCATCCTGATGATCATCGTGATCATCAACACTTGTTGTGTCGCATGAAATAAAAAGTGCAGCACCGGCGAAAACTGCGCACAGTGCCAGAGTTGTTTTTTTGATAGTAGTTAACATAGATAGTATATGTTTTAGGTTTGAATGATAATAGTCCTCATCAAACACATATAGTGCGATGTAGGGGTTAAGGTTTGGTAAAATCGTGTAGAGTCAGCAGAAAGCTGACAATTTGATAGTGAGGCGGAATGCTCTGTTTATAGATACAGAGCTACAGGGGGAGCGCGGCCTTCATGCAGATTGTTGAGGGGATCAACAATACGTTTTGCAATTAAGGTAAAAGAAGTTGATTCAGAACGCACCAAAGAGTAGGAGGGGAGGTTTGTTCCGGAAGTAAATTTAAAATGAGATGCACAAATACTACATTCGTTATTGTCCTGCGTAAACTGGTGTTCAATGCCATCAACAGGCAGATCATCGTGACTGCTGTGATTATGAGCTACAGACAGAAACATCCCGGCCGCAATAAGCAGTGAGATGAAAAACGATATGTTAGTTTTTAATTTTATGCGACAGCTGGTTTGTTTGTTTAATCAATATAAGCGTAATCTTGCCGGATATTCAATAAAAGATTGTAAACTCAATCCACTAAACGATTAAAGATTCATTTTATTTGAGAAACTTTCGTAACAATTATGTTACAAAACTAAGTGCTGAGGTTGCGATAATGGGAGAAATTAACAAACAACAGAAACAGTAATGATATGGAAATGTTTGAACAGGCATATACCTGGTTTATGGCCC
>PXDL01000204.1 GCA_003566395.1 Balneolia bacterium
CTACTCAGCGGAGTGGTTTCTTTCTTAACGCTCCACTCCACGAGGTTCTTAACGCCATTTTTTCACAAGGCCGGATTGGGTTCTTTATATCATGCAATGAGGAAGATTTAAGCCTTTTTGTTACTGGGCCTCCACCCTTTCACATCTCAAATTCCAAATAGACAAAATCCAGCTCAAAAAGTTTTCGGGTACGGGCATGGTAGTTTAGCCGGATCAATCCATGAAATCTTCCCTAATTCGCCGAACTATACCATTCAGGCATCAGATCCCTAAATATTCAGTTTCCCCGAACATCAGTACTCTTGGATTTTGAATTTGCAAACCAGGGATTACAGCCTGTTTATTCTACTCGTGTCCCCAGGGTGCCGGCGGGGCATCAACTGCTTCACTCAGGTCGAAATCCACTCTCCAGGACCATTCCCCGCCCCGGTGCGTGCCGTACACATAGCGTTCTCCCGGTTCAATAATGATGCGCCACCCTCTGTAAATACCGGTCTCCTGAGTGCGCTCATGGCTAATAAACTCCATGATGTTTTCACCCGGCTCACCGTGGGTCGGGCCGCCGTACATGGTAAAATCGTCATCGGAGCCGTCGGGTTTGCGGTGGTCGTGCCGCAAATCAATTCCGTCTTCGGTTCGGGTAAAAATCCAGGTGCGCGAACGATCCCACTCACCGTCTATCTGCTCTATATGAAACGGCATTTTGATGACGTCATCCTCACACTCTCTGAAATGCACGATCAGCAATTCATCTCCATCAAGCATGTCGTCGCCCTCGGGTTCAAGCGTTAAACCGCCCGCGTACGCATTTCCGCACTGCTCTCTGAGGTTATCCATAAATACATCATAAACTGATTTGTCGCTTTCCGGTTCATGGTTGCCGGATTGTTCTTCACCTCCACAAGCGGTGAGCCAAAACAAAATAGAAATAAGTACAGTGAGGAACGTTTTCATAGGTTTTTTGAGCTTGATTTACGTTGGGGAAAATTCCGGACCGGCAATATAAAAAGCTATTTCGGGATGAGCACCACGAAATTAACAGTTATCCAACACCAATTAAGATCAACGTTCAGGAATTACATCCATCTACTTTCTCTCTCCATCTCCGGAGCCGCCTTTTGAGACTTCGCTTTCAGGTTCTTCGGCTGAACCGGATGCTTTACTTTCCCCGCCTTTCTTCCGGTCCTTCTCTTTATCATCTACTGATTTCGGTTCAACGGATTCCGAAGTTTCATTTTTTGCAGCTTCAGGTTTCTTCCCGGAATCACCTTTCGGGCTTCCGTTTTTTGAGGATTCCTTAGCTTTTTTGGATAGATCGGCACGGCTGACCGGGTAGTTACCCAACGGACGATCACCGAGCATCTCGACCAGATCTTTGGAACCCAGAATTTCTTTCTCCAACAGCGTTTCCGCCATTTCGGTGAGCTTATCGCGGTATTTACGCAAAAGCTTGTGAGTCCGCTGATGGCACTCCTGAACAATTTTTTTAACCTCTTCATCAATAAGCTGAGCCGTATGTTCGGAATACTTCTTGTTGAAGCCGAACATTCCGCCGCCCTCATTCTGGGAATCGTAGTATGAAATATTTCCGAGGCGTTCGCTCATTCCGTACACCGTAACCATAGACTGCGCTAAATTGGTGATGCGCTCCAGGTCGTTCTGAGCACCCGTGGAAATGCGTCCAAACTGTATTTCTTCGGCCACGCGACCGCCAAGAAGTGCGCAAATCCGGTCCATTAACTCCTCCCTTGTCATAAGAAAGCGATCTTCGGTAGGCGTTTGAAGCGTGTAGCCGAGTGCGGCGAGTCCACGCGGCACTATGGAAACTTTCAGCACGGGATCGGTGTGCTCGAGAAACCAACCGACAATAGCGTGGCCCGACTCATGAAAAGCCACGATACGGCGCTCATTGGGGCTGATAATTTTATTTTTCTTCTCAAGACCGGCCACAACGCGCTCAATGGCATCCTGGAAATCAATCATTTCCACCTGTGTCTTGTTGCGTCGTGCGGCCAGTAAAGCGGCTTCATTACACATGTTGGCCAATTCCGCACCGGCAAAACCCGGCGTCTGAGAAGCCAGCATATGCGCATCAATATCTTCCGAAACCTTGATTTTCTGCATATGTACTTTCAGAACGGCTTCACGGCCTTTAAGGTCGGGGCGGTCGATGAGAATCTGTCTGTCGAAACGGCCGGGACGCAACAGCGCGGAATCCAGAATATCGGCGCGGTTGGTAGCCGCCATAATGATGACTCCTTTTTCGGTATTGAAGCCGTCCATCTCAGACAAAAGCTGATTCAGAGTGTTCTCACGTTCATCGTTAGATGCGGCCATGGCATTTTTCCCACGGCTTCGTCCGATCGCGTCGATCTCATCAATAAAAATAATACACGGTGCTTTTTCTTTGGCCTGTTTGAACAAGTCACGCACCCTTGCTGCTCCGACTCCCACAAACATTTCCACAAAATCTGAACCGCTCAGGCTAAAAAAGGGCACATCGGCTTCACCGGCCGTAGCTTTCGCCATAAGAGTTTTTCCGGTTCCCGGAGGGCCAACAAGCAACACACCTTTGGGGATATTCCCTCCTAAAGTGGAAAACTTTTCAGGACTGCGAAGAAACTCAACGACTTCTTCCACCTCTTCCTTGGCTTCTTCCAAACCGGCAACATCTTTGAACGTCACCTTGTTTTCGCTCTGTTTATCGTATAGAGCGGCTTTGTTTTTTCCGATATTCAGCACCTGCTGGCCCGGATTCATTCTTTTGAAAATATAAATCCAGAACAGAATGATCAGACCGATCGGTATAAGCCAGAAGAGCATGCTGCCAAACCAGTTATCATCGATTCTGGCATCGTACTTTACGTCATGCTCATCAAGAACAGGGCGCAGTTCGTCCCCTTCAATCATGGTTGTGGTAAACTTATTACCGGTGTCCGGCGTTGAGGCAAGCCAGCGCTGATCTCCGTCTTCAGGAAGACGGCCGACGTGCCCGGCATCCACAGCCGATTGTCTGTACAGGCCTTCAATCTGCACACCATTTACGATGGTGACCTTCTCAACCCAACCTTGCTTTACGTGATTCAGGAATTCACTGTACTCAACCCTTTCAGACGGGTCTTGTGAAAAAGCAAATATTTGAATGGTAATAAGACCGACAAGAATAGCTACATAAATCCATATAGGAAATCTCGGGCCTTTTGGCTTCGATTCTTCTTTTTTAGAACCTTTTGGTTTTTCTTCCGACATTTAAATAACTGTATAGATAAAATAGAATTAACAGCCTGATGTTCTCCGAACGCTGTTAAGCTGAAAATATTAGCAGCCTGATGCAACTTCGTTTATGGTGATGTACCTTTAATTTCTTACGCAAAAAACGCCGCTAAGCTGATATGCCCGAAAGTAAGTAACAGACATCGGACAACAATAATTGCAGGATTTGCATCCAAACCGTAAATATACAAATATCCTTTCGTAATTACTGAGCCGGAACGGCAAATCAGAACCGCCCGGTGTAGCCGTCTTCAGCCGAAACTCAGGTAAGTGTCATCAGATGACCTTCAGCGGTTTGAAGCTTAACGCCTTTAACGTCCTTTTCAATCTTGCCTATCACTACAAAATCTTTGAAAATCTCACTAAATCGTTTAACGTCTTTCTCAGGAAGCGTAAACAGCAATTCGGCATCCTCTCCCCCGTAGAGAACAAAAGTATCGATATCTTTTTCAAGCTCATCGGCAGCGAACCGGGTTTCAGGGCTTACAGGTATGGCCGCTTCATAAATTTTGCACCCTTTCCCGGAAGCCGACATCATCTCGTTCAGGGTGGTGCTAAGGCTTTTTGTGATGTCGGACATAGAGCTCGGCACGATGCCCGATTCCTTAAACGCATGGATGCAGTCCTGGCGGGCCTGAGGCACAAGCTGACGCCGGACCACATACTCATACGGACTTAAATCGGGGTCCATCACTGTCTGGTCGCTGGTATCAAAATGTTTCTTTTCACGAAGCAAAATCATCAGTCCGCAGCTTGCCGCTCCAAGATCACCGGAAACGCAAATTGCGTCGTCGGGCTGGGCGCCCGAACGGTAAACAGGTTTTTCGGCCCGGCCGTGTACGCTCACAGATATCGAAACGGCCGACTGCGCCGCCCCGAGGTCTCCACCCACGAGCTTAAGATTATAGTC
>PXDL01000020.1 GCA_003566395.1 Balneolia bacterium
ATTTTCAGCTCACCGAAGTAGTACTGTGTTGTGGATACAGAGCTATGCTCATATGGCATATCGCTTTTTTCTCCGGTAGTAGAAAAAAGCAGAGAAAAAACCAGCAAAGGCAGTAACAGGTAAAGTCTCATTTTAATGGTATTTCAGTGGTGGTATGAGTATTCACCTGTTTTATACTTCAGTTTGGCGTATAAGGTTTGAGCTTACTCCTATAAGTCCATTCTGAGAGTTACTTTCCTCTTCATGTTGAACAGAGACCACTTTTTTTGCTGAAATTGAATTTTGCAGCGGCCTCAAGTTTTCTTTTAGAAAACCGTCTAACCTCTGAGCTGTGCGGCCCTGCGAATGTTGCAGGTGTGAATATTTGAGTTTAAACGCAATTCGACGACCCAGGATTTCGCTGCGCATGCAATGTGTTGAGGGAGGCAAACCGGTATGAAGATTCGTGCTTATGGGCCGGTTGCAATGCTAACCCGCATTTCTCACAGAAATAATTTTGATAAAATCTAACCATTTGATTTTGAATGTAATAGCCAACCTTTTCAGTGACTGCCCGAATAACACACTGTTAGACGCTGCGCTCCGAGCGGAGCGATTCCCACGCAGTGAAATTTGTCCGTGGACCGCGTTGCCCCGAAAATGGTTTGCTCAACGTACTCAGGTACGTTTCCGCCACCATTTCCTGGACGCCTTGCCCACAACCAAATTTTTTGCTAAGAAATGCGGGCTAAGCGCCTATTTTCCGGATTACTTTTTTGAGTAACATTTTGTCTTCGTTCCAGGCTTTTAATTGCATTTGATAGGTTGCCTGTGTCTTGGTAATGCGTAATGTATGTGGAGATCCTTTTTTTATGGTCTCGGTTTTCAGGTCTATGGCGGTATGGCGGATCACATTTTCCAATTCCTTTCTTTCGTGTTGAATCTTTTTGTATTCAAAAACCTGCTGATTCGGAGATTTCAGAAAATCTTCCAAAATATCCCAGTACCGTTTCTCATTTGGTTTATCCGGAACCGGGCGGCTCCAGTCGGCAGGCGGTTGTGGCTTATTGCTTAAGCGTGATTGCAGGTTCTCCCGGCAAAATGACAACAGTACTGTGGCCAATGCGGTATTGTTTTGGAAGTCAATCAGGGTCTCAGAAAGTGTCTTATTCACATAGACTCTATCTTCATAGTTTGTCAATACCGTCGCTATGACATCCACCCATTCCTGCGATTGCGGTAACCTGTGTTCCAACGTGATCAAATCCTTTAACATCCGGCTTGTTACAGGTTTTTGATTTTTCTCCAAAGACCGGGATACTTTTAAGAGGATTGCCGGTACTTGTTGCATTTGGGTTTGTATTACCTCATGTGCTTCGGGTGTATCCGGAAGTGCGACAAGAACCGATAGTATGTGAGCAATCATATCGACATTTACCTCCCGGCACACCCGGTTAAATATGTTGTCGAAATGCGCAGCAGGGTAGGCATCAAACAGTTCTACCCACTGTTCCGGGGTAATTTCGGTAAAATGTTCTTGCAGAAACTGGTAACCTGCTTTCTCAAAGCAAGCTTCATCTTCATATCCGATTAGCCATTCGATTACGGGATCGTAATTAATTGGTTTATACCTGAAACTGCCTCCATCGCTTAATCCCAAATTTATAATCGATTCACAAAGGTTTAGTTCATCCTCTGTAAGCCGTTTCCGGTTTAGGTTGTACCAGGCAATCCACTCTAATTGGTTGTCAACACCCTGATTCAAAAGCAGCTCGCCGTGATGGTTTTTCGGCCAAAAGACCACTGCACCATAATGATACCAATACGATAATTCCGGGCCGTAATTCCCCATATACCCTTCAAAATCTCTCACAACAGGCTCATCGTCATTAACTTTAAACGAAGCCAGAAGGTCATTTTCTTCTACTCTTAAACTTCGCAGAGGGGGTATTCCATTGTCTAACCAATGTTCAATTTTAATCCACCGGTCAAAAACCTCATCCATTTCTGAATATTCATCCGGTTCAAAATCCCAGTCGTACCCACCTTCGTATGCAGGTGTACCCCCAACAAAAGAAGTTACCAGGCACATTTTGGCATAATAGCCTGCCTGATCCGCTGCTCTTAACAAGACTTCGGCTTTTATGCGATCGTCTAATTTTAAATTATCCTTCGAAAAATTTTCGGGCGTGTATTGATGCCCTAATAAAACCACTCCGGGCGAAAACTGTTTTTGGCTTATTTGTTCAGAAAAGATACCGGCCAATTTGGCAATATGGTTTTTCAACGGTTCAGGCTGGATGCTTCTGTTGGTTTTTAGCTGAACCAGATTGTACACCAGGCAAACCCTGTACCCGCTGGTAAGCGGCTTTACTTCGTGCTCGCAATCGGCATAAAAAGCTGTGAAGGGTATTTGATTGTTACTTGCAGGCCCGGAAAAGCTAACCACCTCTTCTTCACCGTCGAAACGGATGATCAATTCTCCCCCGGTGTGTTTGGAAGGAAGCCCGATAAGAAGGGTTCCGAACATTCCTTTTTCTTTCTCGGTATCCTTATGCGAAAGAAAGAAATCCCCCTTTTCGTACAATAGCATCTTGTACAGGCGGGCTTCTATTTCATAATCTTCAATGCCAAGCTGTGGCTTGATTGTTTGTAAAGCCGATTGTAAAAACTGTTTCCATTCCTTACCCCTGAATGATAGCTTGTCAGCATCTATTTCCCGGGCCTTTCTAACGCTATCATCAAAAACCGTTTCGGACCCTTTGCCGAACGGTGCTTTTTCGGCTTTTTGAATCAATGCCTTTGCCTGAAGTTCATTAATCGGATAAGAAAGTTCCCCCAGCCCTTCAATCTCAAGACCGGGAAACACAAACGGAGCCGCATGGCTGGTAAAAAAAGAGCCATGGCCTTTAATATCCCTTAAAATATCGATGATTATCTGTCCTGATTCGAGCATCGAATAGTTTTTTTGAGAAATAAAATTTACAGTGTTCTGTTTTATTAATTTTGGGAACGTATTTAAAAATTCACACACCAAACTGCATAATCATGCAAAAGCATGCAATTTTTCGAGTCCCGGTCAACAGCTTTTAAATCAGCCAATGGCAGGGAAAATCTTTTATTGTCACTCAATCTTCTAACACGGACCATAATTCCTTCCCATTCATTGATATCCTCAAATTTGATGATCTCAAACCGGTCTGTATAGGAGGGTCTTGTTTTTTTCAACTCTTTATATTCTGCCTGGCTGCCGGGTCCTAAAACATAAACTTCCTCCCACTGAAAATCTTCAATGCCCGTCACGATACAAGGTTTCCGGATGTTTTCTCTCAAATAGTCTGAGTATATTTTCAATGTTATTGGGGTTTTATCGGTTTGTTCCTGCCCCAAAATGTTTTCAATTCGTTTATCCTGTGCTTTAGAATCGCTATCCATTTTTTATCGTCGGTAAATTTTAGTCTTGCCTCTTACATCAGTAACGTATTGCGATGTCAATAATAAAAGAATTTAGTGAAAAAAAGGCCGGAAAAATGGGAGGAATTCGGTGGATATACCGATTCCAAACGTCCGCAACAGCAGAGGGGCCAAGCACCCTTCTCCCGGCAAAACAGTCTTTTTGAAGACCATCCATTCCTCGGGATAAGGGCACCGATGAGCGCCCCCCCTTAATCCACCAATGCATATTCCTCCTCCAGCAGCATCTCAATCTGCACTTTCATATCGGTAACCATCCCAGGCCCTGAAAATCCGATATCTTCGAAGCGGATGTTGCCGTCGCGCCCGATGGTGAAACGGGTGGGTATGCCGCGAACGCCGAACTCGGCAATCAAAGAATCGTCGGTGTCGAAGAGCACATGGAAATCAAGCTCATGCTCGTCCATAAAATCGGCCGCTTTTTGGATGCGTTCTTCACCATATTCACCTTCCCAGGCGTTTACGGCCAGGATAACGACGTCATCATTCTCTTCGTAGTAATCTACAACCTGCTGAAGCAGCGGAAACGAATACACGCAGGGTCCGCACCAGGTGGCCCAGAAGTCGAGCACCACCACGTTGCCGCGCAGGTCGGACAGGCCCAGAGGGTTGCCCCGCAGCGTGGTTCCGGTGAAGTCGGGGGCCGGTTCTCCGACGGCTGGCGCCTGCCCTCCGAACGCCTCGACCTGCCGGTATCCTTCAGGCGGCTCATAGACGAAGGTACCG
>PXDL01000036.1 GCA_003566395.1 Balneolia bacterium
CTGTTGGTAACGGCGACTCCGAGCATTTCCAGCTCACTCCAGCTAAAATCCGAGGCGAACAAGCGCGGACTTCCATCTGCTGCCGGACCCGGATTGTGTGTTTCCACCGAACCGTCCTGATAATAAGCGATGATACCCCATCCTGTTTGGAATGAATCCCCGAAAAAAGCAGCAAGCAAGCTGCCGTTGATCTCTTGCTGAGGCACGACAGCGTAATACCCGCCCGCATTTCCCGCAATACTTGCAAGTGCAAAAGGCTCGGCAGGAAGTGTATTGCGCTGGGCGCGCTTAAAAGAAGTCGGGTACCGGTGGGCATCTTTAAAACCGAACCCTTCGCGGCTCCACGCCCCTGAAGCCAGGTGCCAGAGATGCAGGTCCACAATGGCTTCATCATAATCACGGCCCCGGGCAGCCAGCTCTCCGGCAATGGCTTCCTCCATGGTAATGTCGGGTTGGGCCGAAATGCGCTCCCATGTATGGCGTAAAAAGTCGGGCGCCACCGCCTCGGTAAAATACATCAGCCAGGTGGCGTGGTCGTAGGCTACCGGCGTGCTTTGGCCCGGCAGCCTGAATATGGAATTTTCACCCAGAAAGTTGAGATATTCTTTCACATCCGGAAACACCTGATTCTCGGCCGTAACGGCATCCATCTCAAGCCAGGCCGTTGCGCCGGTCGGACCCTCCCAGCTGTTATAGGCATGCTGGACCGCGTGGTAAATTTCATGCGCTACGGTAGCCCGGGCTGCGCCTTCAGCCTCATTTTCAGCATCGTTACCGGAAATCCACTCAAAGCGGCTGTCCACCACGGAAAACAACTCACCCTGCTCTATCCCGGTAAAGCCGTAAAAGCCAAGATTACGCAGGTAAATATTGTAGGGTGATGCGCTTTGTACGGGGTCGGCAAAGCCGAGGCTGTCCATATAAAACGCGCGGGAGGAATCGGCTGCCAGGGCTATCATTTCCACCCAGTCCGGAATACCGGTTTCGTTATCATCATCAGGAATTACGGCATGTTCACCGCTCAGGTCGTACCATATCAGGAAATGCCCGTCCGGCGACTGATAACTGTTCCCCGAATGAGGCCTGGGCGACTTCATAAACAGGGAGTCGAAGGCGGCATCAGAGACGGATTCCCCGCGCACCGCCCGGACGGTGTAGGTTGTAAAACAGCGTGGAAGCCTTACTTCGGAATGTCTTGTCTGATACTGCTGCTGCCACCACTCCAGCTGCGGAGACGCGTCCTGAGCAAGTGCAGGCGTATGTGCGGGCATCAATGCCATCACCCCTGCAACCACAAAAAGCAGCGTCTTAACGAGCCGCCCGGCTGTGTGCTTCGTCTGTATTTGGTTGAGCATTCGGGTCATCGGAGGTGAATTCGTGGTCATTCAACAGGCTGCATTGCCCTGCCGTGCATTACGTTTTGAACGGGAGAGTTCGTATTTTAAGGATTGCTTCAGGCGCAATATGCGTACGTATGTAACGCTTCAACCCGTCTTTTGCACACACGGTACTATATATTTGAAAAAACAGCAAGATGTTCCCGGTATTATTGTATTACTCGTTCAATCCGATCGAAAACCCGGACTCCTTTGTGAAAGATCACAAAGCATTCTGTAAAGAGCACGGCTTAAAAGGCCGTATTTATGTTTCGGAAGAAGGTATTAACGGAACGGTTTCGGGCACGCGTGAAGCCACGGAGTTATACAAAATGGAGTTGCGATCCCAGCCCGGCTTCGCCGATATTGAGTTTAAAGAAGATGAAGCCGACCGCATACCTTTTGCAAAACTGATTGTTAAACTTCGTCCCGAAATAGTGAGCCTCAAAAGTCCGATTAAGCTGGATCCCGTAACCGAAGGCGGTCGCCACCTCAAACCCCGCGAGTGGAAGCAAATCATGGAATCCGGCGAAGACTATGTGATGATTGACGCCCGCAACAACTACGAAAGCAAGGTGGGGCATTTCGAAGGTGCCGTTCTTCCCGATCTTGAGAATTTTTATGATTTCCCCGAATGGCTCGATCAGGCCGGCATCCCAAAAGATAAAAAAGTGTTGATGTACTGCACCGGCGGCATCCGCTGCGAGAAGTTTTCGGTACTTATGAAAAAGAAAGGCTGGAGCGATGTGAATCAGCTCCACGGCGGGATTCTCAACTATGCCAAAGAAACCGGCGGCGCGCATTTTCGGGGCAAGTGCTTTGTCTTCGACGACCGACTGGTTGTGCCCGTGAACCCGGATGACGAGGAGCCGATTGCCGAATGCGAAATTACGGGCAATCCGGCCGATACCTATCTGAATTGCGCCAATATGGAGTGCAACCGCCTCTTTATTTGCTCCGAAGAAGGTGCCCGGAAGATGGAAGGCTGCTGTTCGGAAGCATGCAAACAACATCCCTACAAACGCCCCTTCAATCCTGAAAACGCCTTTGCTCCGTTCCGGAAATGGTATCAATACTTCGGCCGGGATTTCAAGGAGCGCAAAGAGGCGGCCGGGAGCTGATTTTTTTGTTATCCATTTCATTAGGGTCTCCCTTTGTCCGCCGGCTTGCATCAACCTGAATCAGATCTTTATTCGCCCGTTCGGATTGTCCGGCCTTATGCGCATACTTACGCTTTCCGCGTGAAGGCAGACGGCCACGGACTTTCGATACTCGATTTTCTGTGTGAACGCTTTCCTTTCCGTTCAAAACACGCCTGGAAAGCACGGATTGAAAACGGCCGCATCGAACGCAACGGCCACCCCGGCACAGAAACAGACATTCTCGCGCAGGGTGATGAAATCCGTCATTTTAATCCTCACGTAACCGAACCCTCCGTACCTGACGGTGTGAAGGTGCTTTCCGAGACCGATAGCTACCTGCTGGTTTTCAAACCGGCGCCCATGCCGGTGCACCCCGGTGGACGCTATTACCGGAATACTCTCACCGCCATTCTTGATGAATCGGGCTATTCCGGGCTTCACGTCCTTCACCGCCTCGATTCAGTTACCAGCGGACTAATGCTGATAGGGAAAACACCGGAATTCAGCCGGGAAGCCGGTCGTTTGTTTACCGAAGGCCGTGTGCACAAAACCTACTATGCGCTCGCTGAAGGCTGCCCCGAACAGGAAACCTTCAGCTGTGATCGTCCCGTACTGCGCGACCGGGGATTTCGGTTTCGCTGTGATGATGCGGGAAAATCGGCGCTTACACATTTTCGTGTCATAGAAAAGGGTCACGAACGTTCATTAATCGAGTGTAAGCCTGTAACCGGGCGTACGCATCAGATACGTCTTCACCTTGCCCATGCCGGGTTACCGGTTACGGGCGATCTGGTTTACCAGCCCGGCTTTGAGCAGGCATTGCAACACAGCGCCATTTTTCTCCAAAGTTCAGGGCTTCGCATACCCGAACTTGGTATTGATGCAAGCCTTGCTGTTCCCTCATTGTGGAAATCGTATCTTCTACCGGATAGTTGAAAACGTAGTCTTTATGTATGAATATGCACGCACATTATTTATTGGCAATACTGTTAACGGTTTCGCTCTGCCTTACCGGGTGTGGTATTTTTGAAACCCGCTCCGCCGAAGCCCCCGATACCGGCAGCGGCTCCGGCTTTCAGCAGCCCGATCGCGCCGAGCTCGTGATCAGCAACCTGCAGGCCGCCGTTTCAAACATGAACACCGTAAATTACATGCGAAGCATTAACGATGAGGATTTTGAGTTCAGTCCCTCTTCGGCCGCCCTCGATAATGATCCTCAAATCTGGCAGGGATGGTCACAAGAAGATGAGGAGACCTACTTCAACAACATGCGCGCCTCGGCTCAAAACCAAACCGGCCACGCGCTGTCCTTGTCGAATCAGGAGCGTACCAACCTCCCCGACGGCGGAGAAAGAGTTACGGCCTCCTACTCCCTGACGGTCTTTCACGACCGGGCTTCTTCCGGTGTGCCCACCGTAGCCAACGGCAACTTTATCATTGACCTTGCCCAGGATGAAAACGGATTGTGGTCGATCGTCTCCTGGGCCGACAACGCCTCAGGCTCCTCCTTCACCTGGAGCGACTTCAAAGCCACCTTTTACAGGGATTGAATCGTCAGTATGTCATTTTTCAGTATCAGAATTGATCTGCGGAAGTTCGTGCTAATCTGTGTTCTCTGAGCTTTGGCATGCTGCATTCTGAATTACC
>PXDL01000393.1 GCA_003566395.1 Balneolia bacterium
AGAAGGTTATTTCGACATCGGAATTACAAGACTACATCAAAGCAATGGGGGTTTGATATAGGCTTACTAAAAAGATACCGGCAAAAAAAGTCTATTCGGCACTTTCGCTGGTTTTAACCGGACACCAATGATTCACCATCCACCATCCATCATTCACCATTCACCATTCACCATTCACCATTCAAAATTGGGAGCGGAGCGACCTGTGCCATCTTTTCTCAAGGCCGGATTTATTGGTGCCGGTTGAAAACGCCTTCCCTCGGAATATACTTCGTGCCATCGTGGGCTATTCAACAGGTATTCGTTGATCACGTTTCTTGAATCATTAACATCCTTGATAGTGGACACTCTTATATTCCTTAAACGGACATTGTTAATCGAACTCAGGTTTCTTGTATTTACCAGTTGCGATGGTAGTTCAAACGAAAAACCTGTCCCGCCCAACGAACCTTTAAATCTCCCTACTTTTTCTGAGATGGAGACGACTCAAACACATGAATATCGGTATTCACCTTTACGTTGTTTTCTCCCTGTTCGGAAGCTGATTTTTGCTGTTCGGCGCTTGTGTGTGCCGCCTTCTTGCTGATAAATGAGGTCACTATATCGAGGGCGGCCTTGTTTTCGCCCCCGTGGGGGATGATGATGTCGGCGTAGCGCTTGGATGGTTCCACGAATTCAAGGTGCATGGGGCGCACAAATTTTTCATACTGATTAAGGACGCTGTCCACACTTCTGTTGCGTTCGTGGATGTCGCGCTTGAGGCGGCGTAAGAGGCGAAGGTCGTCGTCGGTATCCACAAATACCTTGATATCCATCAGGTCGCGAAGCTCTTTTTCATAGAAAATCAAAATACCGTCCACAAGTATAATGGGCATGGGAGTATAGGAGTTGTACTCCTCGGAGCGGACATGATTTTTGAAATCATAAATCGGGGATTTGATGCTGTATCCGCTAAGAAGCGCGTCGATATGGCGAACAAGCAGTTCTGTTTCAAGTGAGGAAGGGTGGTCGTAATTCTGTTTGATGCGCTCCTCAAACGGGATATGTTTCAGATCCCGGTAGTAGGAGTCGTGCTGCAGCAGCACGAGGTTGTCTCCCCCTACGGTATTGATGATGTGGTTTACAACGGTGGTTTTCCCCGAGCCGCTTCCTCCGGCGACCCCGATCACAAATGGTTTCATACGTTCAGCAGTTAGCAGTTGGAAGGTTAAAAAAACTCCGGAATTCTAAAGATACGAATAGTTCGGAAGCGTTTTAATTGCTGTTACGGTCGCGCTGTGCCCGTTCAAAGTTTTCGCGATAGTCGCGGATAGCCCTGAAAATGGCTGAAGCCAGAATATTCTGGCCGTATTCACTATTCATGAAACGCTCTTCAGACGGATTTGAAATAAAGCCCAGCTCAATGAGCACGCCCGGCATGGAGGCTTCATAGAGAACCTGCAGACCCGCCTGTTTTACGCCACGGCTGCGTCGCTGAGCACGCTGGGAAAACTGATGATCAAGCATCTCTGCAAAATGCTGACTCATGGCCATGTTGCCGATGTTCTGCATTTCATAGACCATAAGCTGCTGCTCGGTGAGCTCTTCGGTGGCGTCGGAGCCTTCTTCAAATCGGATAACGCTGTTTTCACGCCGCATAACTTCAAGAGCGGAACTGGTGCGACCGATCCCAAGAAAATAGAACTCTGCTCCGTTTGCCTGCCGCCCGGTGTGTGAATTGGTGTGGATGGATACGAAGAGGTGTCCCTCATTTTTGTTGGCAAGCCGCCCTCGTTCGGCAAGCCCGATAAATGTATCGTCGTCCCGGGTGTAAACAACGTTTAGTTCGGGAAGGTACTGCTCGATATACCCGCCCACCTTCCGGGCTACGGCCAAAGCAATGGTTTTCTCATAGGTTCCACCGGCTCCGATAGCCCCGGGGTCGCGCCCTCCGTGCCCGGGATCCAGAATGATGGTATTAAATGAAATGGCGCTTCGGTTGATTTGTGAAGGCATCAATCGGCCGTTGTCGATCTGAATTTCATCGCCGTTGATTGGAAAATCAGGAAAGCTGCCTCCGGAGGCCGTGTCGTCCGGCAATCCCGATGCCCGGGGTTCCGGAGTTTCCCATGAGATTGCGGTCATGCCCTCGGTCATCAGGGCGAGCTGGGAGGCGGAGGCTTCGGTAAATGCTACCAGTATATCCCGTCCGTTCTGATCGGGATAGGCGCGGGCTATGTAATTCTGAGGGCTCTCGAGGCGGATATCCGTACCGTGACCGTCGGCTACAGGGGTGAAGGAAATTTCGGTGAAAGGTTCAAAGACGGTCACACGGGAGGTGTCGGGCGTGGTGCCGAAGTGAAGGAAATGGACCTGAACGTGCCCGGCTTCCGGTTGGATAAGGCGGAATGATTCCGGAGGTGACGAAAAATGAAACCGGACTACATATCCAAGACCGTCCGAGCGGGTTGCTATGGAAACGCGCTGAATATCCGAATCGGAAGACATGTGAACCGCAGACATCTCAGCCTTTACCGTGCCTGAAGAATTCAGACCCGGAGGCAGTAGCATGAAAACAATACAAAGGAGCAGAGATGAAACGAAACCGGCGAGTCGCACAGATGTAAATTATAGAATGCGTAATTAATAGAAAGCTTTGCTAAACCGTTCTTTTGCCTTGTCGCAAAAATGAAATCCTCGAATAGATAGCCTATGCTTCGGTTTCATTTTTTTGCTCCGGCGTTGAATACGACCAAAATTTCAAGTTTATCAGAACCTTCTAATTAGATCAAATTATCAAAATAACGCAACAAATGTAAGATGTTGCCCGGCATGGGGCGGTATTTTTTAAAAACGGACGCCGGCACCCTGAAGATTAGCCCCGGCATTTTTAAAACGCAGGGGTTTGGTTATTTTCATAAAGTGAAGAGCGGCTTATACATGGTACAACCCGGCCTTCTTCATATTGATTCGACATTTTTTTTATAAACGTATATTCTTCGACCCGCTATGCTTGTAAGCCGCACAAAAGACCTCGTAACGCTTGAGGAATTTATCATCAAATCGCAGCAAAAATTTCCTCATGCTACCGGTGAACTTTCCCAGTTGCTCCGGGATTTATCGCTGGCCGGAAAAATCATCGCCGATGAAATCAATAAAACGGTTGTACGAAATGCCTCTAATCCGGAAGGTATGACTGAAGAGCCCCAGGAGCGCATGAAGCGCCTGGAGGAATTTGCTGAAACCCAGCTGACCTTCGCCCTTAAGCGGTCCGGTATTGTGTGTTCGGTGATAACCGATGACGACGCCACACCCGACACGGTGGACCCGAACGGTAAGTATATCGTTATTCTTGATCCGCTCGACGGTACATTCAACGTGGAAATTAACGCGTCTATCGGCACAATTTTTTCAATCTATAAACGGTTTTCAGAGCCGGGTACCACCCCCGGTGAGGCCGAATCGCTTCAGCAGGGGCTTAATCAGGTCGCCTCCGGATATATACTGTATGGATCGAGCGTCATTCTGGTTTTTACGACTAAAAATCTGGGTGTGAATATTTTTACCCTGGATGAATCGCTGGGAGAGTTTTTTCTGGCAATTCGTGATATCGAGGTTCCGGATGAAGGCAAGACGTTCAGCCTAAACACCAGTTATTACAACGGCTGGGATGCCGGCGTGAAGCGCTATTATGCAAAGCTCAGAGGGGAGAAGAAGTCGGATGAGGAAGACGACGATAATCCCAAACCGGTTTACAGCTACCGGTATATCGGTTCGTTCGTGGCCGATGTGCACCGAACCCTGCTGGAGGGAGGCATCTTTCTTTTCCCGCGAAGCGATTATTACCCGGAGGGCAAACTGAAGTTGATGTATCAGTGTAACCCGATTGCCCTGATTATGGAGCAGGCCGGGGGAAGAGCTTCAGCGATCGGAAAGCGTATTTTGAACATCACACCTACGGATATTCATCAAACCACGCCTATTACGCTGGGTTCGGTTAAAAATGTGCTGGAAGCCGAAAGAGAGTTGCGCCCGCTGGATGAACAGTCTGTCTGAAAAGCCGGGCTCAATGATGGTGATGATGCGGATTTGAGCAGACGTGGGTGTGCTTGTTGTTCCGGTAAATAACCCATGAAAGGCCGAGGGCTCCGGCAATTACCAGGAGAGTCTCCATCACCAAATAAA
>PXDL01000243.1 GCA_003566395.1 Balneolia bacterium
GATACGCGAACCAATTATATAAATGTCTATCTGAGCTACATCAGGAAGAAAATCAAGCCCTATACGGATAAAAAATATTTTGTAACCATACGCAAGCAAGGTTTCAAGCTCGAGAATAAGTAAATCCGAACCTGATTGATGGATATTGAGCTCAAGCGTCGTGTTACAAAGCACCTTCTTCGGTTTATGTCTGATGAGCGCTGTAAAAGAATGCAGGCGGTGCTCAAAAATCGAACCCGGTATGTATCCGTTATTCTCGAAGATATTTTTCAGCCGCACAACGCATCGGCCGTTTTGCGAAGCTGCGACTGTTTCGGCGTACAGCAGGTGTTTACGGTCGAGAACAGAAATAAGCTCGATGTAAGCAGCGGTGTTAGCTTGAAAGCGCATCAATGGCTCAGTCTTTCGCGTTATCGCACCCATGCTGATAATCTTTCAGCCTGCATCGATGATGTGAAAAATCAGGGATATCTCGTGGCTGCCACTACTCCGCATACAAACGACATGCTTATCCACGAGCTCCCGCTTGACAAACCGCTGGCCTTAATGTTCGGTTCCGAGAAAGAGGGACTTACCTCCAGAGCTGTAGAAATGGCCGACTGCTGCGTTCGTATTCCTATGTACGGCTTTAGCGAAAGCTTCAATATTTCAGTTTCTGCGGCCATTTCACTGTATGAAGTCACCCGGAGGGTCAGAGAGGCCGTTTCCCCTGAAATACGAGGACTTTCTGAAACAGAACAGGAGCTGTTGATGTACGACTGGTTGAAATTGACGATCAGGGGTGCATCGGGTATCGAGGCTAAATTCCTCGACAGTCTTCCATCATCGTCAGAATGATGTGGCGGCCGGACCTGGCAGGAAATATTTTCTGAAACCAGCTGTCGATTTAAATTTATTAGGATATTCCTAAGTCTATAAATTCTCAAATCTACATCTCGAAGACGGTATAATAAGTGCAGGTTAAATGTATCTGGAAGCGGTTTTCTGAACTATATTCAGGGGTTTGTATGCTGTAAAATCCTTCCCCTATGTTGGGATAACAGCCCTGAAAACCGTATTTTTAGCCCATAAATATTAAGAAGCTTAAACTAAAATTATTAGGTAAATGAGTGTTAATACATTAAATGGAACGGCTCAGCTTGTGCCTGAGGACTCCGAATTTAAAATCAGATCGGCTTCAATCAAGAAGTTTAAGAAAGATGAGCTCATGTCTGCCCTCCGTAACATGATGCTTTCACGGAGATTGGACGATAAAATGCTCACACTCCTGAAACAGGGGCGCGGATTTTTTCATATCGGAGGTTCCGGACATGAAGCAATTCAAACCGCGGCAACCCGGGCCATGATTCCCAAAAAAGACTGGGGGATGTTGTACTATCGGGATATGGCCTATGCGTTAGGTATGGGAATGACCGCCCGACAGCTGCTTTCTGCTCATTTATCCAAAGTAACCGATACCTCGGGCGGGCGGCAGATGCCTTCTCACTTCAACAGCAAAGAACATAGGATTGTATCAGTTTCGAGCGCGCTGGGAGCTCAGTTTCTGCCGGGGCTCGGAATTGCACAGGGTATCAAGTTTTTGGGCGATGATGAAGTTGTTTACATCTCAACCGGAGACGGCGGTACTTCCGAAGGTTCGTTTTTCGAGCTCCTGAACTGGGCTACACGGGCAGGGGTTCCGGCTGTTATTGTAGTTCAGGATAATAAATACGCTATTTCTGTTCCGGTTGATGAACAGACCAGTAACAAATCCATTTCCAAAACAGTCCGCGGCTTTCAAAATCTGGAAATAATAGAGTGCGACGGGACCGATTACTTCAACTCGTATTCAGCTATGGAGAAAGCGGTGACCTATGCACGTGAAGGCAATGGTCCCGCGCTGGTACATGCCCACGTAGTTCGTTTGTTGCCCCACTCTTCGTCCGATGATCATAAGAAATACCGCTCGGCCGATGAGCTGGAAGCCGATAAACTTCACGATCCCATCACCAAGCTTTCCCAGCGGTTGATTAAAGCAAAAATTGCTACGCAGGAAGAAATAGATGAGCTTCAGCAGGAAGTGAAAAAGCAGGTTGATGACGACACCAACTGGTGTAAGGAACAGGATGATCCCAAGCCTGAAGATGCTGTAAAACATGTGCTTTATGAAGGAGCGCTGAATCACGAGTTTGAACATGAAGAGCCTTCCGGTGAACCTATCGTAATGGTGGATGCCATCAACCATGCCCTGCATGAGGAAATGGAGCGCGATGAAAAAGTTATCGTATTCGGAGAAGATGTAGCCGGAGGGAAAGGCGGCGTTTTTACCGCTACCCGCGGGCTTACCGATAAATTTGGCAAAGAACGATGCTACAACTCACCCATTGCGGAAGCCTCTATCATCGGTTCGGCATGCGGACTCAGTATTAAAGGCTTCAGGCCTGTAGTGGAAATTCAGTTTGCCGACTATATCTGGCCGGCCATGCAAATGCTGCGAAATCAGGTGCCGGTTCTGCGCTACCGATCAAATAATGAGTTTTCCAGCCCGATGGTTATCCGGGTTCCGTGCGGTGGCTATATTCATGGCGGACTTTGTCACAGTCAGAATATTGAATCTATTTTCGGCCATATTCCCGGATTCAAAATAGTAATGCCGAGCAACGCAGCCGATGCCAAGGGTATGCTTAAAACAGCCATCCGCTCAGAAGACCCGACACTTTTCCTCGAGCACAAGTTTCTGTATCGTCAGGGTTTTTCACGTTCACCCGAGCCCGGTAAAGATTACCTTACGCCCATTGGTAAAGCCAGGGTGGTTCGGGAAGGCGCGGATATTACCATTGTTACCTACGGCGCTATGGTTCAGACTGCGCTCAAAGCCGCCAAGTTGTATGCCAAAGAAGGCGTGGAAATCGAGGTGATCGACCTCAGAACTATTGTTCCTTATGATGCTGAAACCGTGCACGAATCGGTACGGAAGACAAACAGAGTGCTTGTGCTTCACGAAGATTACGAGTTTATCGGATTCGGTGCCGAGATTTCAGCAAAAATCGCCGATGTCTGTTTCGAATCTCTTGACGCCCCGGTGGCGCGGGTAGCTGCTAAATTTGCTCCAATCGGCTTTGCCGCTCCTTTTGAGAATTACCTGCTTCCGGGTGATGATGAAGTGAATGAAGCGCTTGAACGCTTAGTAAACTACTAAAACCTGAATAGCTGGTTAGTTTATGAGGCACCGGTGGTGAAAATCGCCGGTGCTTTTTTCTTTACTATAATCCCTCGAACAGCCATACCGCGGCCATGGGAAACTCACGACTCCATTCGGCTTCATTATGTTTTCCCGCAGGATTTACCGAAAGTCTTGGCTCAATTCTCCTGTCATGCATCACCGTCTGCAATTGTTTATAAAAGTTTTCAAGACGTCCTACAAGTGCTTCGCTTTCATCACCTCCGCCATAGATATATATTTTACCGCTGAATGATTCGGTTTCCTGAACGAAGCGTTTCGGAAGATTAGGTGTAACCCAAAAAGAGGGCGAGAAAAGCATGATCCTGCTATAAACTTCAGGATGCTGCATAGCCGCATAAATGCTGATTAACCCGCCCATGGAACTGCCTCCGATTCCGGTAAACTCGGCTTCGGGCCTTGTTCTGAAATGATCGTCGATCCACGGCTTCAGGGTTTCTGCCATAAAACGGGCGTATTCTTTTCCGTCTCCGATGCCGAGCTTGGAGGTCGGTAAACTTGGTGTGAACTCAGCAATGCGCTCAGCCTCGGCATGATCAATAGCTATGACGATAAAGTTGCCTTTTCCCTGCTCGGCCAAAAATGCGAGGCGTTTATCGAGCCCCCAGCTGCCGAACGGGGCATGGTCATCAAACAAATTCTGTCCGTCCTGTAAATACAGCACGGGATATCGCCGGTCGGTTTTATAGTAATCCCAGGGGAGAAGAGCCGTAATGCGCCTTGTCTTGATAAGCTGAGGAATTTCAAAATGTTCGTCTATCACATTCACAAGCGGAGCGAAAGCCGGATTGTGGAAAAGCCCGTCCTTTTTCCAGTAAAGTACCTTATCATCAGCATGGCCGCTGTATCTCGAAATACTCCTGTTTACCGGCTCATTGCCGAATTCGTCCAGTTCAACATGATCCCAGCCTCCCCGCGTGAATTTGTATTCAA
>PXDL01000312.1 GCA_003566395.1 Balneolia bacterium
TCTCAATCAAACCTTCCCGTACGGCTTCCTGTTTTTCAAAGCTTCTTCAGGTTTTGGCACGTAATGGCCCACGCCTCCGCCGCGTTGATCGTTGAAGGAATCGGGGATATCGCCTTTGGCGGTGCGTTCGGCCCAGGTTACGTGCTCGGTGCCGTCGTCGCGCTTTACCATGGTGATGCACTCCTCAACCGGACACACAATCGAGCATAGATTACATCCCACACAATTATCCTCAATGATTGCCGGTACGCGGCTGCCGTTCTCGGGCAGGGCGATGGCCTGATGCGCGCCGTCTTCACAGGCGATGTAGCAAAGCTGGCAGCCGATGCATTTGTCGTCGTCGATTTCGGCGATGACTTTGTGCTTGAGGTTCAGGTCTTTCCACTCTTTGACGTTCGGCAGGGCTTTGCCGGCAAAATCGTAGATGGTGTCGTACCCTTTGGCGTCCATAAAATCGGTAAGGCCTTTTTCCATTTCGCGCACGATGCCGAAACCGTAGTGCATCACCGAAGTACAGACCTGTACGGAGGTGGCGCCGAGCAGAATGTATTCGACCACATCCCGCCAGGTTTCGATGCCGCCTATACCGCTGATCGGCGTGTTCATAGTAACTTCATGCTGCGCCAGTTCTTTAACCATATTCAGGGCGATGGGCTTCACGGCCGGTCCGCAGTAGCCGCCGTTTGTACCCTGACCATCCACGGTCGGGTATGGCGCGTAGCTGTCCAGATCGATTCCGACGATGCTTTTGAAGGTGTTAACCAGCGAGAGGGCATCAGTTCCACCCTCCACGGCTGCGATACCGGGATCGGTGATATGGCTGATGTTGGGAGATAGTTTGGTGATAACCGGGATATTTGCAGCTTCCATCACCCATTTTACGATGGTTCTGAGGACGTCCGGCTCCTGACCCACGGCAGAACCCATCCCGCGCTCACACATCCCATGCGGACACCCGAAGTTCAGCTCAATCCCGTCGGCACCGGCATTTTCGCAATCCTTGATGATCTGATGCCACTCGGCTTTGCTTTCTACCATCAAAGAGGCAATCACGGCATGATCGGGAAAATGTTTTTTGACCTCCTCTATCTCGCGAAGATTATCAGCCAGCGGCCTGTCGGTGATCAGCTCGATATTATTAAAGCCCACCATGCGATTATCCCGATAATTCATGGTCCCGTACCGGCTGGATACGTTCACGACAGGAACGCCGAGCGTCTTCCACACCGCCCCGCCCCAACCGGCATCAAAGGCTTTCATCACCTGATACCCGGAGTTCGTAGGCGGAGCCGAAGCCAGCCAAAAAGGATTCGGAGCTTTAATTCCAGCGAAATTGATAGATAAGTCAGCCATTGTTAATTCAAAATTTAGAATTCAAAATTCAAAATTGGGCTACCCTGCTTTGAATTTGATTAAGATAAAGTGTAAGGAAATTGGATTTGATTGATCTTATACATAAATGACAATCAAATTTAGATTCATATGAAAAAGAATATCATTCAGGAAAAAACCTACACATTCGCTTTAGAGATAGTTCAAGTTTGTCGAAAACTACAAGAACAAAAAGATTTCATTCTTGCAAACCAACTACTGAAATCAGGAACATCCGTTGGTGCAAATGTTCGGGAATCACAATCTGCCGTATCTAATAAAGACTTCATACATAAGTTAAGTATTGCGTTAAAGGAGTCTCAGGAAACTGATTTTTGGTTACATTTACTCAAAGACAGCAACACCATTGAGAGTGATGAAGCAGATGGGTTAATTCGCAAAAACAACGAAAATGCAAGAATTCTGTCAAAAATCATTTTAACCTCGAAGAAAAAATTGAGCCGAAAATCCGATGAGGAGCAATAAATTTTGAATTATACATTTTGAATTTTGAGTTATAGAACTGTATCAGCGGAAATCAGCAAAATCTGTTTAATCAGCGTTCTATCAACCAGGCGTGAATCCCCTGTGCCGCGGCTTTTCCGTCGTGGGCGCCGTTTACGACTTCGGCTCCTCCGTTGACGGCATCTCCGCCGGCGAAGTATTTGGGATTTTTTGTCTGAAAGGTTTCTTCGTTAACAACGATGCGTTTGCTGTTGTCGATTTCAAGGCCGTCTATTTTTGAAAACAGCTCGGCGAGTTTGGCCTGTCCGGTGGCTTTTATCACCCAGTCGCAGCCAACAGTGAATTCGCTTCCTTCAATGAATTCAAGCACGCCGTCTTTAGCCTGCGTCCGAATAAACCTGACGCCCTTTGCCTTGCCGCTGCCGTCATCGAGAATCTCCAGCGGCTGCACGTTGAAAAGTCCTTTAGCCCCGGCACCTCGGGCCAGCTCGTACTCGAAATCGTAGCCGCCCATTTCATCGCGGGAGCGACGATATGCCAGAATCACATCATCAGCGCCCATACGGGCAGTTTCCGAGGCAGCGTCCATGGCGGTATTTCCGCCACCTATCACGATCACGCGATCGGGCACATGCACTTTGTGCTGCTTCATTCTTAACTCTTCTACAAACTCCACCGCACCGAACACGTTCTCCAGCGTTGAGCCCGGAATCGGAAGCTCGGCTGTCGGGCCAAGCCCTACTCCCAGAAAAACGGCATCGTAATTTTCTTCAAGTTCACGCAACTGCTTTTCGGTTGTAACAGGAGAGTTGTAGTTGATGTTGAACTCCAGCTGCTTTTGCAGATACGCCATCTCGTCGAGCACTTCCTCATTAGTGATTTTGTAAGGAGCCGTGCCGTGAACCGTCAATCCGGATGGTTTTTCTTTGGCCTCGAAAATATCCACCGTATAACCGAGCGTTCGCAGTTCACAGGCGCAGGAAATCCCGGCCGGACCCGCGCCGATTACGGCTACTTTGCGTCCGTTTTCCTTGCCAGGCGTAAATAATCGTTTCCCGGATTTAATGATCTGATCGGTGGCGTAATTTTGCAGACGGCCGATCTCAATCGGTTTCACATCCTGATGATTGTACACACAGGCACCCTCACACAGCACGCCGGTCGGGCAGATTTTCCCACACGCATTCCCGAACCAGTTTTGGTCGAAAATGGTCTCGGCGGCGCCATCCACATTTCCGGTATGGATTTGTTTGATGAAAAGCGGAATATCGATGCCTGTCGGACACGCATGCATACAGGGCGCATCATAACAAAACAGACAGCGCGAGCTTTCATAATACGCCTCCGTATCGTTCATCAGCGGCTTCTTCTGCGCAAAATTCCGGTCGAATTCAGCTTTGGTAGTCGGGCGGTTGTATTCAGACATAGGTTAATTCAAAATTTATAATTCAAAATTTAAAATGGGCCATGCAAGCATGATCAATTGAACTTTTGAATTAGGTTGAGCTAAATTAATTTGTGTTGATACAAGCGAGGCCGACATAATTTTAAATTCTACATTTTGAATTTTGAATTATATCAGCTCAAGCTGATATCTACAGCTCTGTTAGTTTGTCATACGTTTCCGGGCGGCGGTCGCGGAAGAACTGCCAGGTGGAGCGGACTTCATCGATTAAGTCGAGATCGAATTCGGCGATGAGCAGCTCGTCGTCATACTCGGAGGCTTCGGAGAAGATTTGTCCCCGCGGATCAACGAAATAGGATGTGCCATAAAAACGGCCCAGATTCCACGGTTTTTCTTCACCTACCCGGTTGATGCATCCCATAAAATAGCCGTTTGCGGCGGCGTGAGCGGGCTGCTCCAGTTTCCAGAGATATTGTGAAAGTCCGGCCACAGTAGCTGACGGATTATACACGATCTCCGCACCGTTCAGACCGAGAATACGCGCGCCGTCAGGGAAATGGCGGTCGTAACAAATGTACACGCCGACTTTAGCGTATTTGGTTTGAAAAACGGGATACCCCATATTTCCGGGCTTGAAGAAAAACTTTTCCCAGAATCCTGTGGTGTGCGGGATATGCATTTTTCGGTATTTCCCGAGATACGTTCCGTCGGCATCAATCACAGCGGCGGTGTTATAAAATACACCGGCCTGTTCTTTTTCATAAATCGGAACAATAATCACCATCTGATACTTTTTAGCGTATTCCTGCATCAGTTCGGTCGTCGGGCCGGGAACCGATTCAGCCGAAGCATACCACGATTTATCCTGTCCCGGACAAAAATACGGCGTGTTAAAAATTTCCTGAAGGCA
>PXDL01000421.1 GCA_003566395.1 Balneolia bacterium
TCCCGTTTTACCCGAAAAAGCCAGTTTGGATTTTGTTGAACGGTTCAGGGTCAGTGATCCGGTGGAAGACATGTCATTCCGTTATATTCGCAGGATTCATGTTTTGTCGGATGGAAACCTTGTTGTGCAAAATGATGGCGATCATCGCTTATATGAGTTCACGAATGATGGCGAGTTTGTATCTGTAATCGGTAGTTATGGTCGTGGACCCGGAGAGTTTCTTAATATTTGGAATAGCCTGGTAAGTGCAGGCGATACTTTACATATCGTAGGAAATGATTCATCCCACAAGGTATTTGCCAAAACAACCGGAGGTACGTGGGAATTTATCCGGGAAAGAACCATTAACTACGGTCCGATGGAAGGCCTGCAGCGTCACTACCCCGATGACATGGTTTTAACGGATTCTGAAGGAAATTTATATGGCATTTATCACGGTTTCGACGAATCCATAGGCGGCCAGTACCGATATATATCTTCAATCTCGTATAATCTTGATCAGACGGGAAGTGTAAGCCGGCCATTTAAGACAAATGATATTGTCGTTTTAAGTAGTGATGACAATAACTATGTAATAGATAATGTTCGCTTTTTTAATGCTTTCTATAGCTATTTGCCCGATTCGGATGAAGTAATTATTATTAGAAACAACTCCAACGAAATAGTAAATATAGATGCATCAGATAATGAAACCATTATTGGCTATTTACCATTTGAACAAGTGCCACTTAATATGGAAGAGGTTAATGGATTAGTAAACCATTTCAGGAATGAAGTTCCCGGCTCAGCAAGTATTCTCAGGGGAAAATTCCTTGAGTATGAGCCGTATTATTGGAGGGTTTTACTTAATAATAACCGGCTATTTGTTCATTTTGAACGATCGGAAAAGGATAAACCGGATTGGGTTATAACCACACTTGAAGGCGAAATTCTTGACTCCTTTCACATCCCCATGTACATTCAACAGCTTGCCGTAGATGGAAACCGGCTGTTTGTTTCAACAACCGGTGAAGATGGAACGGTGTATCTGGCGGGTTATGACCTAATCAGTTCGAAACCGTAATAGTTTAGGAAAAGTGAGATGAGATGATTAACAAGCTCAGAAAGGTAGGTTAACAAGCAATTTGTGCTGTCGTGTAAGCCATTGATGTTTTTATTCGAGCATGATCTTCGCGCAGCAGAAAAACAAGGTCGTTATTCGGCTTAAGATAAACTTCAGTAATAAGTTTGGATTGTACTATGAAACAATACATTGACGGATTTGTACTTCCGGTTCCACGAATTCACCTGAACGAATACAAGCGTGTGGCTGAAAAAGTAGCTGAAATTTGGAAGGAATATGGCGCAATTGCTTACTTCGAGTATGTCGGTGAAGATTTGAAACTGGAAGGCACACGTTCTTTTATTGAAGTAATGGATTTGAAAGAGGATGAAGCAATTGTATTTGGATGGGTTTTGTTTCCTTCGAAAGAGACGCGTGAATTAGCAAACAAACAAGTTCCCAACGACCCGAGGATGGCAGAATTACTCGCCCCGTTGACCGATCCTAAAAGATTGATTTTTGATGCTGAACGAATGGTGTACGGAGGCTTCCGGTCGCTCGTTTAAGTATCCGGTCAGATCGTCGTCTAACAAGCATTTCGTGCGACTGGATACAAACTTGTTGCTTTAATTTATACATGGTCACTCCGCAGCATCAATGCAAAACCGTTTTGTGTAACATAGATAAACTCTAACATGAAAAAAAAGAATACAGAATCTATAAAGGCTAAATCGAAATGGAGATTTAGTGTCGGTGATTATTTCATTCAGACAATTCTGATTATTATCAGCGTGCTTCTTGCTTTTATACTGAATGAATACCGCGAAAACTTGCGTGAAGATCAAGTGAGGGATATGGCGCTGCAAGAAGTGAAAATAGAAATTGAATCTAACTTGGAAACCCTTGAGAGATGGCTTCCTTATCATGAAACACTGCATAAACGTATCGGGGAAACTATATCAAATGGAGATTTCCAAAACAATTTGCTTAGCGATGAACATACTGATTTTTCAAGTCTTTTTGATCAGGGAATTTTTCGGGAATTGTTATCACAAAATGCATGGCTATTTATTCAGCAGAATGGAATTAAGTTAGAATACGAACAATCCTCAGCTTTAAACTTCACATATTTGCTTCAAGAAGAATATTTTCTGAGATCAATCGAAAAACTGGCAAATTTATTTTTTCAGCGAGAAACACTAAACCCTGATTTGCTTCATGAGACATTAGTGTTGATGCACAGATTAAGCGGTGAAATTATAGGCCAAGAGCAAACACTTATAATGCAATACAAGTCAACCTTGGATGTGATTCAAAATTAAAGAATTTCAAACATGTCAAGCCGTTATGGCTTCAATATCTCAAGCTGAATTTCCTTTATTGAAAGTCAAAGATGATATTTGAACTTGAAATACTACTTTACACTCTCCCTGTTCCAACCTATCTGCTATACGTTCTCGTTATCCTTGAAAATGGACATATTACCTTTATGAAAAAGCTTAGCACCGACATATCGGACAGCTCTTCCAGAAAAGATATGGACGAGCAGTGATGGGTTTTATAACAGCCATAATTCCCCTAAACGGTGACTTAGATAGGTCTCATCCCCCCCGGATGGTAATTTGAGTATTAATACAATTACATGGTTAAAACGCATCGGCTTCGCTATAGGCGTTGCTTTAGCGGTTTTTACGGCATGGTTATGGTTCATCGTCAGCGACATCCCCAAAGCTCTTGTGCCAAATACTGTTGAACCAACCGGAGTGCTGTTCGACAATGTGCGTTTGCTCTCTATGGTTCCTGAAGCTCCGGTTTCGCAAGAGGCTCAGGCAGTGCTGGTTATGGGCGACAGAATAACGGAGATTGGCGATGCGGGTGGGATAGATGCACCCGAAGGTGTCCTAACTATTGACGGTCATGGACATACGTTAATGCCCGGATTAATTGATGCCCATATTCATCTTCACGATGAGGTGGAGCTGGCGGCGTATCTTGCTCACGGGGTGACAGGCCTTCGGAATGTGTCCGGATATCCCTTTCACCTTCGTTTGACTCAACGTATTGCTGACGGGCAGCTTATCGGGCCGGATTTCATAACTACCGGTCCAATTCTGAACAGCCCCGGACCCAACGAAACTGTTTTACAAACCACGGTAACCACTGCCGAAGAGGCCCGCCGCGCCGTCCGTTCTCAACACAGTGCCGGATATCGGGTTATCAAAGTTTATTCAAATCTTACCGGGGAAGCCTTCGACGCTATTATTGATGAAGCTGCAAATCTGGACATGGCTGTTATCGGTCATTCTCCGGAAGGCGTAAGACCCCAGGGAGTACCTCACGAAAAACCATTCGAGATTCCCTGGGAGGCCTCGCTTGGGTTAGGATTCACAACTCTTGAACATGTTGAGACCCTTGTCTGGCATAGCCTCAGAGGTGATTTAGATCAGGAAAAGATGCGCTCTGTTGCAGCAGCGCTCGCCACATCCGGAGAGGCCGTTACACCAACGCTCTATGCGCATAAGCGACTGGTGCTGATCGCGGAGTCGGAAGGGGCCTATTTAAACCGGCCGGGTTCTGACATGATCAACCCGCTTACAACTTGGTTTTCAAAAAGCGCACAGGACTATTGGAGTCAGGTTGATCCGTCAGCTTATGAAGCGCCTCATGCCGACTTTTTTCTTATTGCAACCGGGCTGTTACATGAAGCGGGAGTTCCACTGTTAACCGGAAGCGACGCCGGAGTTTTTGGTGTTATTCCCGGGGCATCGGTAGCGCGCGAACTGGAGCTTTTAGTGGCTTCCGGTTTATCTCCCTATGAAGCGCTAAGCTCAGCCACCAGGGTGAACGCCGAAATCCTTGGCTTCAAAAAAACGGGTTTGATTTTACCGGGGTATCGCGCCAATCTTGTACTGTTGCCGAATGATCCGTTAACAGACATCGGTGCTGTAGAATTTCCGGCAGGCGTAATGATCGGTGGTTACTGGCTGGATGAGCCGGCGCTTGAAGCCATGAGAAGCTCAGCACGAAATTCAAGGACATCATCATTTTTTCGCTCATTGTTGCGGGTGATAGAAATGAAACTCTTTGCATAACAGCCGGTTTTGCAA
>PXDL01000588.1 GCA_003566395.1 Balneolia bacterium
AAGGAAAGCATACCCGTAACCGGATCGGTGCCGGTAAGTTTTCGGTGCGTTTCGGAAGAATCTACCGCGATACCTGCAAGTTGCGCCGCATCAGGATAGGGAATCACGGCGCAATCGGCGTATGTCAGTTCGCTTCCGTCCTCAAGTATCATCAAAAAACAGCTTGAAACCATGCCGCCTATTTCCTTCACTCCTACCGATTGCAGGGCGGATCGGATTACATCGGCCGTAGTGTGAACGGCTCCGGCCAGGGTTCCGTCGGTGAGGCCGTTTTTGAGCATGTAGTTTGAAAACCATAGCGGCCGGCTCATCATATCCAGCGCCTGATCTTCCGTAAGCCCTTTATGTTTGCGCAGCTCGTACAGCTGCCGGGCAAAATCATGGCGGGAAACATGGGTATGAGGATGTACGATCTCAATAGAATCGGGCAGCTCGATTCCGGCTACGCGCCCGGCCTGCTGAATCTGATCGGCATCACCAACCAATACAGGTACGCAAATACCTTCGTGATGCAGCCGTAAAGCCGCCCGTAACGTGCGCGGATCCGTGGCTTCGGGAAGTCCGATCCGTTTCTGAAGTTCTGCCGCTGCGGTGAGCATTCTGCTTACCGGTTGCTGCTGTTTGTTATTACTCATAGCCTGAATTTCGATTTTAAATTCCGAAGGCTTCAGAATACAAAGCCTTCACTTTATGAAAGCGTGAGCAGGGCAATTGCACCGATTGCAAGAATAATCCCCCAAACTTCACGCTGCTGAAGCCGGTCTTTCCACCAAAGCAGCCCCAGGGCCGCACCGCCGGCTACAATAAGAATGTTTACTGATGAATAAACAATACTTGCATCATAAAAGGCAAATGCGCGAATCAGGAAAATAGATGAAAGCAGATTTGGTATCCCGATGGCAGCCCCAAAAAACCACTCCTTCCGGCTCATACGGACAAGCTCACCCCGCCGGGCCGCCGCACCGATACCGAACAAAAGTGAAAACAAAAAGATAGCACTCATAAGATGCGCATCGGTAGCAATATGACTCATCTCTTCATCATAAATTTTAAGTGATGCGTCGGTCATCCCTGAAAAGAAAAACAGTAGAAGCAACAGCCCGGCACTTCCGATATTTCGAAGGTTTTTGAGGTTTACATCACGGCGGGCCGACACCAGCAGTATCAGCGCCAGAAAAACGAGCACAATGCCCGCTGCTTTCTCCGGACTCAGGTCTTCCCTGTAAAAAAGGATTGACAATAATACGGGTATCAGCAGGGAAACCCGCATGGAGGCAACGCTCGTGCCGAGACCGTTAAGGTGGACCGAACGACTGAGTACAAAAAAGTTGGCGATAAACAGAAATCCGACCCCCGCACAAAAAAGCCAGAACCAAAGCGGAAAATCCGGGATGATGCTGATTCCCGCCCCGGCATTCATCCCAACCGCTGTAAGAAAAGCCACCAGATAATTCACCGACAACATGTTAAGAATCAGATACCCGCGGGCTTCGGCAAGCTTGAGCAGATGAGCAAGGAGGAGCGAACAAATCACGCTCATCAGTATCAGCAGAATGCCCATAGGCTGATCAGGACCGGATTGTGACCACGATGTTGAACATGATATCCTGATCGGTTCTCGGGAAAACACCGCTCGATCTCGGCATCAGCTGAAAATAGCGATACTCGAAATTAGCGCGAATCGTCTGAGAGAACGTATAGCCGATACTCGGGGTAATGGTCAGTCGCGCATCTCCCCTCTCGGTTGGTTCGGCAGGCTCGTAAAAAGAAGGGTCGCGCACAATATCACCCGGCTGACCGCGAAAAACGTCGGCAAGGTCGGAGTTCATGGCGTAGGTTTTGCGAAGGTCTTCCGCGTAGTTTACGTTCAGATTCAGATCAAGCGTGTTGGAGAAGCGGCGGAAAAACGGAAGCCTGAAACCCCGTTTACTGAAACCGATTTGCACGGTGATGCTCTGTGAGTCGTTTTCTGAAACATTGGAATTCGACAGGCTCAGGCTCGTACTCCGCGAACGGTTATAGTTAATGGTTGCACGAATGCCGTTGGTAAAAGTCAGGTTTGCACCTATCAGCGGCTGAAACGAACGCGTAAGGGTGATGGAGTTGGGCTCAAATTCACGGCGCTCATCAACCACCGTATAATCTCCTACCGAACGGTTGATCTCCACCCCGGCATCCGGGTTAAACCGCCATTGAAGCCTGTAGGTCGATGAGTAGTTGTGCGAAAGGGACATCCGGCTTACATAGTTGCGCAAGAAACCGATCCGGCGCTCCCAGCCTCCCCAGTTTACGCGCCAGGTAGGCATCGGGAACGGCATGTAATTTCGTGTATCGACGGTGCCGCCGAATCCACCAAGATAGGCGGAACGGAAATCCCGGGAAATAGAATTTCGTCCGAGCATTATATTGCCGTCGCTCGAATCTTCTATGATAGTTCCGCTATCCGGAAGATCGTTAAGGCCGTGGCGCAGCTGACTTCGAAAAAGATCGATATAGCCTCCGCCGAACGACCACACGGACGTTTCCACCTCTCCGCTTATGTTCGGCTGCGTATTCACCGAATCCATGCTCACGGTAAGGGTATTGCTCTGATTTTTCCGCCACCGAATATTCCAGTCCAGATCAACGGTGAAATCCCTGAAGGGCGCAACGCGTGTCCGCACTCTCAGATCATCATTCTCATTGCGTATGCTCTGCAGGTTGAAGGTCTCGTTTTCGTTATCGGGTTTTACAATCTGAGCAAAAGGAATAGTGCCCGTGAAACCAAGCCGATACCCTAAATCCGGAGAAAAATCGCCGTCTTCCGGATCATTAAACATTTGGAACAACGATGATCCGCCGGCATAACCCGACTGGCTCGTGCTGGTATTCGTATTATAGGTGATGTCCAGGTTTTGCATACTGATCGTGGCCAGTAACACTTGCCGTAGCCGGTACTGGATATTATCGGCCATATCCCGTGATTCGGGTTCCTGAGGAGCACGGCGCCGGGTACTTGGCGGGTCAGGTGGATCCTCACCCCGTTCAAGGGCCTCTTCTTTTTCCCGCTCATACCGCCGCTGTTCACGCATGTACTCCCGGAACTCTCTTCGCTGCCGGGCTTCCTGTTCGCGCTGGCGGAATGCCTGATCATTTGCCCTTACAGCTTCATCATAAAACGGAATTCTGCGAAGAAGATCCTGCAAACGAATGCCGAAGGTCTGGTCAATGCCGAACTCATTCGATACAGTAGCCCCGAGGCCGGAACCCTGTGGAGCATTTCTCCACCTGAAACCACCCCGGTAATTAGCCTGATAACTTGCCCAGCTTAACGGACGAATCTGATTAAACCGCGGACGCCAGGATGCCGTGTAGTTTTCCTGGTACTGCTCTTTGCGAACCTCCGTATCGCCGTCAAAAAGTGCATCATTCAGAATATCGAAGGTAGGTCGAATGTTGTAGAGCGTGGAGTCGGCATTAAATTCCCGCGAAATACTGTCCAGATTGTACTCCGTACGCGTATTCATCCGCAGCGATATCGGCGGAGTGATATCGTAATTTAAATTAAAGGTGTTGGAATAGGTGAACTGATGCTGCTGTTGTAAGTTGAAGGGCTCCTGATCATCAAACGACCTCCGCTGCAACTCGCTGTAGCGCCGGTCGAGTGTATGGGAGGTTGCAATGCTTCGCGGTAGATAAGCCAGCCTGAAACCGGATATCAAATGAAGCAGGGGCACATCCTCAAGAAAACCGAGCGGACGGACGGTCTCCACATTCCTGAAGGTGAGATTATAATTCAGGCCGGTCGTATAGTTCCAGCGGTTATCGAACTCGTTGTTCGGATTGCTTGATTCCTGGGTGGTGTAGTTGTAAGACACCGAAAAAGGATCCACAAAATTTCGGGTGAGAAATCCACGGGAGTTATTCTTGGTAAGCCCGGAAACGTTAATAGAGTAGCTCTCACTTCGTGTCTGAATTTCATCAAGCCGCTCGCTGATAATCCGGTCCCGCTCATCCGGGTCGTCCACATCGCTTTCTACGGCAGCCCTGAACTCGGAGAAGCGAATATCACCCTCACGAGGCAGGAAGCGCGGAGTTGAAACCGTATTTCTTGTGCTCAGACTCACCGGTATATTCCAGCCGTAGGTTTCCGGAATAAAGCGGTGCAGGTTCACCGTAGTGCTCAGGTTATAAGAGGTTTCGTCACTTTTTGAACGGTCGATCATCCGGGAATCAATCGAACCGAAACCGTCCTGACGATGACTCATCGTGGCATTGAAGGTTGCGAAATCGGCCATCTGAATCCGGGCCGAAACGTTGCCCGACCATGCGCGCCGGTTGTCGAAACCCGAAACGCGCAGCTCGTTCACCCATACTTCGGCATCAAGGCTGGGTACGCCCGGGCCGTTACTATTCTGAAGGCCCCTGCCGCTGTTTACGAGCTCGTCGCCCCTGTGTACCGGCCTCAAATCTATGCCGTCCCTGCCCTGGTGCGGGTTCCGAATCCCGATTCCGATCTCCGTAACGCGGTCGAGCGACGGATTACCGACAATGGCCAGAGTCGCTCCTTCAACTGCCTCCCGTAAAATATCTGACCTTTCGTATTTGAAATCCTGATCTATTCCATCCAGGTTTCTGAGCTGCTTGAGCTCATTGAAGGTGGAAAGCACAATATTCATGCTGTTTTGGTCGGGAAGCCAAACCTGCTCAGCGTCGTCTGTCAGTCCGGACTCACGGTCCGATCCACCGGGGCCTACCTGGCTAAACTGAAATGTGGTATCGGTCGGGGTGATGGGTTGTCTGTACTCGTAATAATTGTTTTCAAGATTCGATCCCAGCCGCAATACAAGCTCAATGTCGCCCCGGTTTTCATAGCCTTCACCGTGAACAAACATTCGCAAATTTGAATAATTAACAAGGCTGAGGTTACCCGGATACACACGGCTAATCATCCGGACATCCTGCGATTTCAGGTTTTCTACATTCAATACCAGAGACTGCTCGTTATCCACTATTGTTTCCTGCTGGCCACGGATGGTGGAGCGAATAGCCCCGGGGGGAATACGATACGGCACCGGACGCCGCGAAGCATTCTCTTCAAAGTTTATGGTTGAAATGTCGAAAATCGTGGTTTCATCCTCAACATTCCCCACATTATTTGCTTTGCGCCACAAATTACCCACAAACTCAAGAGTGGCAAAACGCAGGGTGAAGGGTTCCTTATACCCCGACATCCACATGCGGATATGTGTTACCCGCTGCAAATCTTCGATGTTGCCCATCTGCCGCACAAAATCCCGGAGCGGAATACGAACCTGATACCAGGGGGCCACCAAATCCGGGCTGTCCTGGCGATCTACAATGTAGTTCGATCCCACGCTCAGAGTGGTAGTATCGGCCGGGTTCATATTAAACTCATACTGAAAAAACGCATTCTCCAGATTCACCACGGCCGGGTTGATCAACCCTTCAGAGTCGGGGCGGTTTGTTACGGCACGCTGAGAGCCGGTTGAAATTGAGTTCCCTTCATGATAGCCGTACATCCGGTAAAAGCGCTCATGCAGCGGCAGATTCCGTACGCGGGTGTCATCATAATAGATATAGGTGTCGTTCGAGGGATCGTCAAAAATGGATTGGAAACGATCGGGATCATCCGAATAGACCTCCTGCATAGCGCTCAGGAAATCGGCGAATACCACCTGCTCGTTCAGGCCGTCGTTCCCGGTGCTCGGCAAACCGTCAAGGCCCACATCTTCCCGCTGGATATTTGCAACCGAAAACTGCCCGTTAAACTCCACCGGCGAATTAAGCACATAGGAACGGGGAGCTTCGGGACGATCCGGCCTTAGGTTATCTTCACGCTCGTAAAGACCGTCTTCGGTATTCAGCGTATTATTAGGAATCACATCTTCGGTAACCGTACCGATATCGAAGTAAATCGTACCGTCGTAGTCTGAGGGGTTAAACGTCTCCGGCCTTCTTCCGTCCGGCAGCACCGGCTGAATCCAGAATTCGAGAAACTCAATATTTTGCTGGGTGAAGTCACCGAGGCCGCCGGGCAAAACGGCCGTAAATCCACCCCACATATCCTCAGGCTGGTTTTCCAGCATATTGCGAAGATCCATATTATAATTGTATGGGCCGCGCTCCTGAGGATTATAATAGACATCCAGCGTCTGGAGGGTCCGCTGATCCTGAGTACTGATTTGACGATTTGGAAACACGTCTTCAATGAGCACATCCGCCGATTCGGGAAAAGACACCCCCCCGCGTGAAAGGGTTGTTGGGATCATGTAATAGGAAAACTGCGACCGTAAGTCGGAACGTTCGGCACGTGCGGGAATACTCTGATCTGCATTTTCCATATCCGAATCAATCGAAGGTAAAGAATATGGGGCCGAAGCCAAATACCACCGTCCCGGATTCAGAAAACTGATGGTAGAACGCGATCCTTCAAAATCATCGATAAAGGCGAGGCCGTTCTCTTCGTCGGGGAACAATTCATTTCGGTCGATGGCTCGCTGTACTGCGCTTGTTTGCGCCACACCCGGACGGAGCTGGGCCCATTCGCCCGAAACATCGATTGACGAGGGAGCGCGTGTCTGGAGCAGCGGCATATAATTAAGGGCGCGAGTAAGCCAGGGTGCATCGAATCGGGCGCTGGCGTCAAAACCGATAATGGTATTGTTGATGGGTTCGTCGCCTATCGGAATTTTGTCCTGTATAGGGCGTTCGGTCATCCGGAAGTACGTTCCGCCAATCCGGATGTTATCGGTGAAGTTGTACTGGGCACGAACACCGGTAAATGTCGTCTGCTGAATCTGGAGAATCTGATTGCTTTCGTATTCCACCTCAATATCCTGGCCCGCCGACAGATAGGATTGATTGGTGATTACGATACTTCCAAGTACATAATCAACCTCATAATCCACACCTTCGGTAAGTTCGATATTGTTAGCGCGAACGCGTACCGAGCCGGGAATCAAGCCGAAACCGAGCATAAAACTATCGGTGGTTCCGCCTCTTGCCGAACCCCGGATACGATAATTGGCATTCCGAGAATTTTGCCCGGCGGCCGAGGGTCGGGAAGTGTACAGCTCCGGAAAAGCGTATCGGTTAATTGCTTCTTCTTTTTGATCTGCCGGCAGACTGGAAGCTTCAATGATATCCACAACACGTTGCCCGAAAGGCTCCAGATATGGAAATATTACCCGTCCGTTACGCGGATCAAGGGTTCTGGTATTAAAGTCGATGCTGTTGTCGGGCTGGGGATTTCCCTGAGAATCTACGCGGTCGAGACCCAAATCCTGAAGCAGGATATTATTAAGTCCCGGAATGTTTACCTGATCGGTTGTACCGCCGGTGTAGAAAACATCAAGCTCGAGATTATCTCGGGTCAGGTTGGTCGCGTTCAATGAATAAATGTTACGCATGGTAAGCAACCACGCCCGGCTGTTAGGCGTAACGCTGGTGGGGCGAAGCATTTTAAGGAACAGCCGGTTGTTGGAACCGTCGCTTTGGTCCCCCACATATACAATTTCACCGGTTTGGTTATTACGGTATGAAAACGCAACAGCCAGAGCCTGACGCTCATCAAGCCGTGAACGTAGTAAGCTGATATACCCGAGGCTTTGATTTACTTCATAATCAACGTTCTCCTGAAGCGGAATAAACAGGCCTTCCACGTATTCATCAGAGCCGACCCCAAGATCTCCGGACGATACTCCGACAGTCGGGTCCCGGAACTGTTCAAGCTGCTCGGGCGTAAAGTCAAAGATATCCTCTTCTTCATTGGGCGGGAAAAACGTGCCGCCCACTTCATTCGTACCGTAATCGAGCAGGGCGATAGCCGGCACGCGGCCCTCTTCTTCTGAAGAAGAAATATCGAGCACATACACATCAATATTAATAATATCAAAAAGCCGGCGCGGGTTGAGGATATCAGACATCACGCTTTCAAACTCCTGGCGGGAAAAGAAATCCAGGAAAAAGTGGCGGTCGTTCTCGTATGCATTCGGTGCCATACTAATCTCGGTTTCCTGGGAACCACCGCTGATGGTTTCCACCTGAGAATCACTTTCCTGCTGTGAAATAACGGTGGTTATATCCAGCGCTCCGAGTTTGGCCCTTGCCTTAATCCCAAACAGCGATCCTCCGCCCCTGATAAGCCGGTTCCCGGTTTCCATGGAAACATTTCCAAGTTCAATCGACTGGATGATTTCATCCTCATAACCGGTGTACAAAATATTGAGCCTGTTCTCATATTCGAACTGCCGCTCGGTATCCCAGTCGGTAGAGATAGTCAGCTTATCCCCTATAGTACCGGAAATATTAAGCTTGAGATTTTGATCAAACTTGGGGTCCACCCTCCGCTGCTGGTCGGATGGAAGGGCCGGGTCTTCGGAATCCGTGATAGAAACGCCCACATTCATGTTCGCCGAACCTGTTACGCGCAAATTCACCTCCGGACGGCCGAAAATGGTCGTGAATGCCGAACTCTGCCCCCCGGGAACGGAAATACGGAAATCGAGCACGCCCCGCCTCCGCTGCCGCCTGATCTCCTCTTCCCGAATTAAATCCTTAAATATCTGTCTTTTGTGATGCTTTTTGTGCTCTGCAGCGTAAGTGCTGAATTCATAACGGTTATCGAACGGAATGGACAGGCCGAGTACGGTGCGGCGTATGAGAATATCACCGCTGGCGCTGTCCCGCTCGGTTTCGGTGCGGTCGTCGTTCAGGCGCACCTGAAGCAGGCGGGGGAGCTTGCGAGGAAAGGCAGGTGTAGCAGCATATGAGCGGGGGAAGGGCAACACGCTAACCGAATCCTGAGCCGGCGGATCAGATTCTTCGAGCATTTTCGGCTCGTCGTCATCCTCCTCATCTCCGGTATCCGAAAGGTCGGAATAGGAGTCCGGATGCCTGAGACGGGTGGCACGGCCAGGCGCGGCGGAGTTCGGGATCAGGCCGGTTTCGGATGCAATCAGGTCGTCAAACCCGTTGCCGGACTGATGCTGAATCTGCGGCTTTGGCTGCGAGAATTCGTCAACAGGCTGACCCTCAGCACTGCTGCTCAAAATGAGCAACAAAAACAGGTGGAGAACTGCGGTCAGGTAATACTTGTGCTCAGCAAAATGCACGTATGAATAAACTATTCTGCGTTAACTTCAGATTAAATGAGTTATACTTAGGCGTGTACCGGTTGTTCCGGCAATACAGTATCGATTTGCTATATAGGCTGAGCGTTAGGTTTCACATTGTACGGCGCAGTTAAGCGCACTCTCAAATTGTTGTTTTACAAGCACATATTTCACAAAAAACGAAGAAATTTTCAATTCATTTGGTGTGGAATTAGCGCCCTGATTTGCATATCTCATCAAATATATGAGGAATCAACAATTTTCAGGCGGTTCAAACTGTCGTATTTTATGCAAAGGCACGAAAACAACAAGCGGGAATAATACTGCGTTTTTCATTCTCACTCAAGCTAAATCACGTCGGCAGACATGCAGCTCAACCTAATTCGAAAACTTCAAACTGAAATCCTGAAAAGACACCTCGGGCCTTTTCTTTTTTGTTTTCTTATTGTGATGTTTTTACTGTTGATGCAGTTCCTTATTCTGCACATCGACAATCTGATCGGTAAAGGTATCCCCCTGCCGGTGATACTTGAGCTGATCGCCACCAATCTTGCCTATATGGTGGTTTTGGCCGTGCCGATGTCGGTGCTTGTCTCCTGTCTGATGGCGTTTGGAAAGTTTTCAGAACTCAACGAATTCACCGCAATTCGTGCCGCCGGCATCAATCCGCTCAGTATTATCCGCCCCATTCTTGTCGCCGCAGCCGGCTTATCCATTTTTCTGGTTTATTTTTCGAACGAGATTCTGCCGGATGCAAATTACAAAGCCCGCTCCTTGTTTCTTGATATTCGCATGCAGCGGCCCGGCTTCGATTTGCAGGAAAATGTATTTTACGACGGCATCGACGGATACAATTTTTTAGTGCGGTCCATTCCCGCGGCTTCCGACAGCCTCTACGATGTAACCCTGTTTCGGGAAGGCAGCGACCGCGTGGAACCGGCTGTTATTAAAGCCGACAGCGGATACCTCACTTCCGTGCCCGATACCGACATCCTGAGTTTGTTTTTGTACAACGGCACCATAAACAGAGATCTCAACAACAGCCCCGACGGAAAGGTCCGGGTTGAACGAACACGGTTTAACAGCTACCGGGTCAACTTCGACCTTTCAGACCTTAGTTTTTCGCGCACAGATCCCAACCGCCGCCGCCGCGACGACCGTACCATGAGCTCCCAGATGATGCTTGCTATCGTCGATTCGCTGCACCGGACTACTCGCGAAGACCTTCAAACAGTCTCTGAACGCAAAGGCGCGACCCGGCTTTTCCAGCTTCAACCCGGGGATGAATCCCCGCCGGAGCCGATACCTCAAGACGATTCGGAAATTTTCCCGGACACTATCGAAATACAAATCGAAGAAGTTTTCTTCATTCCTGAACAAAACACGGCGGGCGTTGCTTTAGCCGCCTATCAGGAAGATGCCAACAGGCCGAACGCTCCACCGGAAGATGTTAATTTCGAATCCCGCTATGTGCTTCTCAATCAAATACAAAACCTTGATGCTCAGATTCACGTGGCAGGAAACACAGTAAATGAACTCCGGGGGATCGGCTCGCGGCTCAGTTCGCTAAGCAACAACCACAACTGGCGCGTAGAGCGGACCGCTCAGTATATGGTAGAAGTCCACAAAAAAGTATCCATACCGATAGGCTGCATCATTTTTGTACTCGTAGGCGCCCCGCTTGGAATTCTCACACGCAAAGGCAATCTCGGTTTTAATGCGCTCATAAGTACCATTTTATTTACCTATTACTGGATTACCGTTATTCAGGGTGAAAAGCTTGCCGACCGGCTGATAGTCAGCCCGTTCTGGGGGATGTGGTTCGGAAACATCACCCTGCTTCTGCTCGGCATCTATCTGATGGCCAAGGTGATGTATGAATTCCGTTTTTCAGATTTGTGGCAGAACCGATTCCTTAAAATGGGCACCCAAAAAAGCGGTGAGCAGGCCTCATGACCCGCATGGACCGCTACATTCTGTCCCGACTTCTTTTTGCCACGCTGATGGTGCTGGGCGTATTGATTTTCGTATTTATCATCATAGACTTTTCTGAAAACAGCGACAGCTTTACCGATCGCGGAGCCACGCTTTCCGAAATATGGAGCGATTATTATCTCAATTACATCCCTGAGATGATCCGGCTGGTAGCCCCGATGGCGGTGTTCGTGGCCGTGCTACTAATAGCCGGACAGATGTCTGACCGTGTGGAGCTGACGGCCATTAAAGGAGCGGGCGTCAGTTTATACCGCTACATGTTGCCTTTCATGATTTTCGCTTTTGCAGTTACGGGCATTATCAGCTATCTGGACGGTTTTGTGATTCCCGGAGCCAATTCAGATCGCATCGCTTTTGAACGGCAATACCTAAGCAGGCAAAGCGACCGTATTGACCGCAACAGGCTGTATCGGCAGGAGACGGAAAATACCATCATTACCATAAACTACTTTGATGCCCGCAGCGCATCGGCTTACCGGCCCCGGATTGTATATTTCAGAGACAACAAGGTTTACCAGGTTTTGGAGGCTTCGCGCATGGAATGGCAGGAAGAGACCAAAACGTGGCGGCTTATCCGTCCGGAGCGACGAACCTTCCATGAGACGGGTTTCGAGCTGTTTGAAGCCGTGGAGATGGATACCACGCTGAATCTTCGTCCGCGCGATGTGGCCCGGACCACCTCCGATATTTACCAGCTCACTTATCCGGAAATCGTTGATTATATCGCTTCGCTTGAACGCAGCGGAGTTGGAGGGGTAGATCAGCCTAAAGTTCAGTTTTATGGAAAACTGTTCTATCCTTTCGGAACGCTGGTCATCACCCTGATAGGCCTCGGCATTTCCACGCAGCGTAGAAAAGGCGGCCGGGGCGTGCTTCTCGGCATCGGGCTGATAATTATCTTCTTCTACCTCATCCTGATGAAACTGATGGAACCGTTCGGCTCAAGCGGACAGCTAAATCCATTGGTAGCAACCGCTTCGCCTCACCTGCTGTTTCTTGTTATCAGTGTATTTCTTATTTGGCGGACACCCAAATAAAAAAGCAGCAGGATGCCGGGACTTGCCACCCGGGCCTTCCTGCTGCGTGTGCCAAAATCAGAAATCAGGCTTCGGGAAGCGGACCGCGATAGTTGAACGGTACTTCCGGCTTGCCGGCCGATTTGATCGTACCGTGCTGCTTTTCATACCGGCTGATATTATCGTTGAGGGCATTGGCCAGCCGCTTGGCATGGTCAGGCGTAAGCACGAGCCGCTTCACCACTTTCGCCTTGGGAAGGCCGGGCATTACGGCTATGAAATCAAACACGAACTCCGAGGGCGAATGGGTGATCATCACCAGGTTGGAATAGGTACCGGGCGCCTCTTCCTTGGTGAGTTCGATTTCCATTTTTTTCTGTTTTTTTTGTTGTTGAGGATCCATATCTGAGCTCAATTTTAAATGGGTTTGGGTACACGGCCCGGCAGAATACTGCCCGGCCTTTTATTTAGATGAAAGGGTGTTGATCAGATCGCTGCGGGTAATAATATCGTATCCGCCGTTTTGCAGCTCTACAATTACAGCGGGATTGCTGCGATCCAGTAAAGATGTGACTTTATCCATGGGTGTGTTGTATCCGATAACAGGAAACGGAGCATCCATAATTTCTCTGGCTGCCATTCCCTGCGCGGCCGGATCTTTAATGAGCATGGCAAGTATCATGGAATCGGTGATACTGCCTGTAAACTGCCCGTCTTTAACCACCGGAAGCTGCGAAATACCGGCCGCATTCATTTTGTTGATGACTTCCGAAAGGGTCTCTTCTTCCTCGGCAGAAATAAAATCCGGGTGCTCATCACCCTTCATTTCCAGAACCTGCTTTGCGATTCGCAGGGTAGCCGGTTCCATAAATCCATTGCGGATCATCCATTCGTCGTTATAGATTTTGGAAACATAGCGCGTGCCGCTGTCCGGAAGGATTACCACCATCACATCGTCTTCACCAAGATTATTCCGGCGGGCGTATTCAATAGCGCCCCAAACGGCTGCGCCGCATGAACCTCCGATAAAAAGTCCTTCTTTGGTAGCAAGGTCGCGGGTCGTTTCGAAAGCTTCTCTATCAGGGCATTGCACAACGGCATCGATATAATCAAAATCGATATTGGCCGGGATGATGTCTTCGCCTATGCCCTCGGTTAAATAGGGGGAAATCTGGGATTTATCGAATTTTCCGGTCTCAAAGTACGAGGTGTACACCGAGCCGACCGAATCGACACCCACGGTTACAATATCCGGGTTTTTCTCTTTCAGGAAGCGGGAAGTACCGGTAATGGTGCCGCCTGTTCCCATCCCTGCCACAAAGTGGGTAACGCGCGTTTCGGTCTGTTCCCAAATCTCGGGACCCGTAGTTTCGTAATGGGCTTCCCGGTTACTCAGGTTATCATACTGATTCGGATAGTACGAATTCGGAATTTCTTCACTGAGCCGCTTTGCTACCGAATAGTAGCTTCGCGGGTCGTCCGGCTCAACGTTAGTCGGACATATTTTAACCTCTGCGCCGAGGGCACGAAGCAGATTTACTTTTTCCATACTCTGCTTGTCGGTAGTCGTGAAAATACATTTGTAGCCTTTCACAACGGCGGCAAGGGCAAGCCCCATACCTGTATTGCCGGAAGTACCTTCAATAATAGTTCCGCCCGGCTTAATCTTGCCTTCCTTCTCGGCATCATCAATCATTTTAACCGCAATGCGGTCTTTTACACTATGCCCCGGATTGAAATATTCCACTTTGACCAGAATCGTAGCTTTTACATCCTGCGTCGTCCGCTGAAGTTTTATCAGCGGGGTGTTTCCAATAGTATCAAGAATTGAATTATGCCACATTATACAGTTCGAATCCTTCAGAGATTAAATTTAATTTGTAATTTAAGTTCTATGCAGTCGGCTTCAACCTCCGGAATTAAATAAGCCCGGAACGGTTGTATCAGATCAATAATATAAAGGCTTTGATAAACCGGTGTATTAAGCCTTTAAGAAAGAGCTTCATCAGCTCCGATGCATGCGGGCCGGAAAATATTTAGTTTAATTTTAATCCGGCTTTGCCGTCTCACACATCCACAGGCAAAATAAACAAAAGATACTTCATTCCTAACCATATTACGTGTTCAGAACGGTTGAATCAGCGGTGATTCCCCACGGATTTTCCCGCTATTATTTACCCATCTTGTTGCTACTCCTGACGGCATCCTGTGCAGTTTTACCCCAACGTGCCCAGCAGGATACGCATGATACTGCGCTACAGTTTACACCCCCGGATCCCGATCCGGTTATGATGCGTGTAAAGCTCTTCGACCAGACGCCGGCTGATGAGCTGGTCCTGGCCGCTACCAAAGGAATTGTGCGCCTGACCTCTGCCGGAGGAACCCGCATCACCCTGTCTCCGGCTTCCCCTCCCGTAACGATAAAAACAGGAGTTGGAAACCGCATTGAAATTCATCACGGCCAGACTGTTTCCAGGGATGAATACTGGCTGGCCGAAACCTCCGAAAACGGATTAATAAGGATTGTTCATCCTGCCGCCGGATGGAGAAATTATCCCGGTTCTATATTCCTGAGCAGCCGTGATTCGCGCATAGAATCGGTGAATACGGTAGGGCTTGAAGATTATGTGGCCAGCGTTACCGGCAGCGAGATGAATTTCACCAATGAAGAAGCCCTGCGCGTTCAGGCCGTTATTTCCCGCACCTATGCGCTCTGGAATCGTGATCGGTCGGCCGGAGAATCCTGGGATGTAACCGACAGCGTGATGAATCAGGTTTATCTGGGTGAAATCATGTTCACCGACCGGTACAGAAAGGCTGCTGAAACCACCACCGGTGAAGTGCTCACCTGGGGTGATGAGCTGATTCTTGCCACCTATCACAGCACCTGCGGCGGACAAACAGTCCATAATGAAAGTGTATGGACCGGTGCCGCCTTACCCTACCTTCGCGGAATTCGTGATCATCCGTCCTGCTCTTCTTCTCCTCACTTCAGATGGGATTTCCAGCTTACAGCCCAAGACCTGAAAGAGGCCATAGGAATAACAGGAGCCATCGGTTTCACCAGAGATGTACACGGGCGCGTTCAAACGGTTCAGGCCGAAACCACGAACGGACCGAAACAGTGGGAATCCAACCGGTTCAGGCTCGAATTCAACCGTCATTTCGGGTCGCTCGCGCTCAGAAGCACCTATTTTGAATTGGAAGAGGTTGAAAATACGTATATTTTCCGTGGGAGAGGACTCGGACACGGAGTAGGACTTTGCCAATGGGGTGCACTCGGACTGGCGGAGTCCGGATGGGGTTATACCGATATTCTCAGATTTTATTACAGTGGTACCAATATCGTAAACATCAGCCGGCTTGCCCGGTTTTCTTCAGAATTTCCAGGTTTATGATACCGGGATGTTTTCATTTACAACTAATTTTCCATGTTTCTGCCTAACAAAAAACCAAAAGATTTCGACTGCGGACTGAATCTCGATCTGATGATTGAGGCTCTTCCCCGAATAGAGGACGAAAAAAACCGGATTGCATACGCCAATCGCATTGTCGGGTTAATTAAAAAGAGCCATATTAACTGGGTGAATAAGAAGGGTGAGAGTAAAATGGCCTGGGACTATTTCTACCAGCTCGCCAGTTACAACCCTGAGGTGTACGGGGTGGTAAGCCCTTATAAAACCGGGGAAGCCGACACCGCCCGCTAATAAAATAAAAGCGCCCGGCTTTCAACCGGACGCTTCCTTAGTTTAGCTATGTTTGGATGTTCTGTAAATGCCGGAAAAATCGCATCCGGCCTTAAAATCTTTTATACGGCTTGCTGAAAAATCTCCGAGTCCCGGTATTCATTAACCAGAAGCCCGAAAATCAGTTTATCAGCGTACTCGCCGTTTTTGAGTGCATGCTCGCGCAATCTGCCTTCCTGCTCGAATCCAAGGTTTTCAAGGATTCGAATCCATTTCTCGTTGAAATCGAAAGCTGAAGAAAGCACCTTATTCATGCCGAGGTCTTCAAAACAGTGCCTTACGGTTTGCCGGAAAGCCATAGTGCCGAGCCCTCTGCTTCGATACGCGCGCTCCGCGATGGTACATTCTATAAAACAGCGGCGGTTTATGTGGTCTATACCGTGAATATCTACAATTCCGATAAGTTGGCCGGTTTCCTGAAGAACAATCTCCATAATTTTTAAACTACCCTGCATATCCGCATTCATAACCTTGAGCCTTTGGGTAAAGGACTCAAAACTCTCCTGAACAAGCGGGAAATCTGAATCGAAGTAGTTTAGTTCGGGATCATTATTCCAGGCATAGTGCTTATCAATATTTGCCCAGTTGACGGGCTGAATTTCAACCATAAAAGAAGTTTTCGTAGAACAGAGGTTAATTATTTTAAAGTTACAGAATGAGGCTTGTAAAAAGCCAATCCTATTACCCAAAAAAGCGCTTTTTTAATTATTTATATTTAATCTATATAGCGTAAAAACATTCCCTCTATGCTCATGTTAGAATCGTCCCGGCCCGGGAGAAAGGAAACTTCATGCCCGCCAGTAAACTCCGGAACAGACGACAGGGCCCGCGGCCGAATAGTTTCCGTTATAATGGTTATATTTGCAGCCCGTTTCATTATTAATTGAAAATGATATTTCTCGTATCGGTGTTAATTGGGCATCCAATTGCTGCAAAAACCAGTCAAATTTTATTTTTCTGCTCCGTTTTTGCAGCTTGATACTACTTACTTTCACTTTTGCCGGCGCTTATAAAAAGCCTGAATACAGTTAATGCTTACATCTGATCAACATTTTTTAAATGGTTCTTCTGCTGATACCAAGTATTTGCAGGCTCCCCTTTTGACTGATTTTTTTTCCGCTTCAGCCGTACAGGCAGCTGAAAAACTCCGTGATACCAGGCAACAAACCTGTTTTTCAGTTACCATTCCATTTGAGGATATCGACCCGCTTGCCGTGCTTGAAATTCTCGGGAACGAAGGTGAACTCCAATATTACTGGGAACACCCTGAGGAAAAGCTTTCGATAGCCGCCGGAAAATCTCTGATCTCGTTTACGTGTAATAAGAAAAGC
>PXDL01000222.1 GCA_003566395.1 Balneolia bacterium
GTAAACGGCCATACAACGGGACAACAGCTTCCGGTAATAGAGACCGGTGATTTCCGCATGGTTTTCGCCGCCGACCTCATCCCGACCGCCGCCCATATTCCGATGCCGTGGGTAATGGGTTTCGATATGCGCGCGGTTGATACGCTTGAAGAAAAACAGCGTTTGCTTACAGAGTGGCACGAAAAGGGGTTTGTGCTGTTTCTCGAACATGATGCGGCCAACGAGGTCGTCACCCTGCAAAAAGGCAAACGTTACATAGAAGCCGGAAGCTCTCTGCGGCTGGATGAACTTTGACCTTGCCGCCCCGGTTTCAAAGCATACTACCCGCCGGAGCATGGCGTTTAGTGAACATACCGTTCCCATCTAACTTCAGTATCAGACTCACCGAAAATCCTCCGGACTTTGCAGCAGCAACCCGATAAAACCGAAAACATCCGCCGCTATCAGCAGATTGCCGAAACTGCATGGAAGAAAGCCCGAAGTCATCGTGTAGCGTCCCTTCTCTTAAGCGGACTCAGCGGTTTCCTGGCCGTTTTTTTTGTTTTGATGCTTATCGAGCATCAATCCTGGCTGTCTCCCTTATTGAAAGGAAGCCTTTGGTTCGGGGCCGTTGCGGCCGGTTTACTTTCAGCGTTCGGGGCCTATCGCAGCCTGCCCAAACCCGATTACACACGTTTCAGGCGATCGCTTACCCGTGAAACCGATCTGCATGAACTACGCTACCTGCTCGATTTAAGCAAAGAGCAAACCCGCGACCCGGAAGTACTCCGGGATGCCGCCATCGATCAGAATCTTGAGAAGCTGCACGCAATCGACAGTTCGGACGGACCGGGAGTTAAAGCACGTATCGGCACGTGGCTAAGCCGGAGCCGGGCTTCCATTTTCATGAAGCGCGTGGCTCTGGCAACAGCTGTACTGTTGGCCGTCAATTTGCTTTACGGCATGGTTCATCCTCATACGGCCGAGCGCTCGCTTGCTTTTTTCAGCACATTTGAGAAACCCAATCCTTTCACATTTACCGTTAGTCCCGGCGACACCAATGTAGAGCAGGGTGGACGTTTTTATGTACAGGTGGAATTTGAAGGCGATACGCCCGAATCGGTTTCCATGGCGCTTCGTACAGGCGTTGAGGAGCGTTTTCGCTCTATTTCCCTGGAAGAGACCACGCCGGGACGGTTTGTTTCAAGTCCGAAAGAACTTTTCCAGGATTCGGAATACCGGATAGTCATGGATGAATTCAGCACACGTAATTACGCCGTCAGCGTTTCGCAAATTCCCCGTTTTCAGGAGCTTGTTGCCCGGGTCGTTCCTCCGGCTTACACGGGCATTGAATCATCGCGCTACACCTACCCTTTTTCCCGACTTGAGCTTCCCGAAGGCTCCACGGTGAGGATTGAGGCGCGGGCCAACAAAATGCTGAGTTCGGCCGATATGGAATTTTCCGACGGCTCCCGTGCTTCGCTTCAGCCCGATGAAGATGATTCCACTCTCTACACCAAAGAACTTACCGTATCCGATCCCGATACGCTGCGCTTCTTTTTGGAAGATGAAGACGGCCTGACCAACCGAAACCGTTTCAGCTTCAACATGCGCGTCATTCGTGATCAGCATCCCACCGTCCGCATTACGCGTCCCGAAGCGGTGATTCAAAAACTCAATCCCGAAACGCTCGATCTGCGCGTAGAAGCCAGAGACGACTACGGCTTCAGCTCCATGCAGCTAAACTACGAGATCAGGCAGCGTTTCAGCCCCGAAACCAAAACCGGTCGCCTGCATATTTCAGGGCGGGCACCGGCATCGGCCAACGTCAATTACAGCTGGGATCTTACTCAACTCGGGCTGCAATCGGCCGATGAATTAGTGTACTGGGTGGAGGTTTTCGACAACGATGAAATTAACGGATTTAAGTCGGCCGTTTCCGAGCGCCACGTGCTGCGTGCGGCATCTCTGGCCGAGCATTTACTTGATCAGGAAGAGCAGGAAGATTCTTTCGAACGGCAGCTGGACGAGTTGAGCCGGCAGCAGGAAGAATCCCGCCGCGATCTCGAGCAGCTTCGTGAAAGTATTATCAACAACCCCGACGACACCTGGGAACAGGAACGGCAAACCGAGGAGATGATTCAGCAGCAGGAAGAGCTCTCCGAACAGGTTCAGGAAATGATTCAGGAATTTGAGCGCATGCGGCAGGAAATGGATGATGATCAGGTGATCAGCGAAGAAACGCGCCAAATGTATGAGGAGCTACAGCAACTTATGGAAGAAGTTGACGACCCTGAAATCATGGAAATGCTGCGAAAGCTACAGGAAAGCATTCAAAATATGGATCAGGATCAAATCCGGGAAGCACTTGAGAATTTGGAATTTAACGAAAGAAGCTATCAGGAGCGGCTGGAGCGTACGGTTGAACTGTTTAAGCAACTGCGCCTGAATGCCGATATGGACCGGATGAGCGCGTTGCTGGAAGAACTGGCCAAACAGGAAGAGCGCGTTATGGAGCTGGAAGACGATCCCGAAGCCCAGGCCCAACAGCAGCAGGACATTCAGGATGAAATCGACAAGCTGAAGGAGAAGATTGAGCAGCTTCCCGAGAAAAGCCCGCAGCGCCGTCAGCAGCAAGTGGAACAGATGATGCAGGAGTTCTCCCCCGGCCTCGACGACGTTCAGCAACAGCTACAGGATAATATAGATGAGCTTCAGTCTGGCAGCCCTGATCAGCAGCAATCGCAGCAGCAGCAGGAACAGATTCGTGATCAGCTTCGGCAAATGAGCGAGCAAATGACGCAGATGCGCAGCTCGATGCAGCAGGAGCAAATCAATATTAATATCGCCGCGCTGAAATCAATTTTCCAGAATATGCTCACGCTTTCCGAAGCGCAGGAAGGTCAGAACAAGGAAACCCTGGAGCTTGAGCACAACAGCCCGGCTTTTGTGATGCAGGCGCGATCCCAGCGAAATATTTCATCCAACTTTTCTCAGGTGGTTGATTCCCTGTTTCAGGTTGCCCGTGAAATACCGCAGTTTACCAACGCGAGCCTCAAACATCGTCTTGAGGTCGAACGCACCCTCGACCAAAGCATCGACTACCTGCGTGAACGCCGCAAAAATCAGGCTACAACAGCCGAGCGGCTCTCTCTTGGCGGACTCAATCAGCTCACCGGCATGATAGCCGACCTGATTGATCAACTTGACGAGCAGGATGAAGACGGCGGTGGCGGCGGAGGAATGTCGCCCGAGCAGATGATGCAGCAGATGGATGAAACGGGCGAAATGCAGCAGCAGCTCAATCAGCAAATTCAGGACTTTATTAATGATGTGGCCGGGGATCGCTTATCGCAGGATCATATTGAACGGCTCGATCAGATGGCCCGTCAGCAGAACGAAATCCGGCGTCAGATGCAGGAGATGCAGCGCCGCGGATCGCTACGGCCCGGAGACAGGCTGCTCAGTGAAATGGAGCGCATAGCCGAAGAAATGGAAGACACCATTAACGACCTGCGCGGCGGACAAACCGATGAAATTTTGGTCGAACGCCAGCAGAACATTTTGTCCCGCATGCTTGAAACCCAAAAGGCCTTCGATGAGCGGGGCGAAAGTGAAGAACGACGCGGTGAAACCGCCGATGAGTTTGAGCGTCAGGAAACCCCGGAAATGACGCTGGAAGAGCTGGAACGTGAAATCCGCAACCGTCTCCAGGACCCCGATCAAACGCGTTTTTCCGAAGACTATCAGCAGCTCATCCGTCTCTATTTTGAAATCCTGCAGGAACTCGAAGGTGAAGAGGTTTTGGTTCCGTAGATTATCAGAGGACAGTATATCAGTTCGTCAGTAGGTCAGAGGTCGGAGGGCGAAAACCTTGATTGAGTTTCAGTCAAGGATCTGAGTGAAAAAAATCTGAATTCTCAATCACTGTTGTCCGGGGAAACTGATTCTTACTATATCCGTTAGCAGCATGTTTTTGTCCAACGGGTTACGCAGATTACGCGGATTGAACGGATTGTTCCGGCCAAACTACGAAGTTCTATGCACCGAATTAGTTTAGAGCCGGAGTTTTTTCCTTGCTTTCAGATTGAACTATTACGGTTAGATGCCCGTCAAAAAAGTCAGAAATCCTCCAGGTAGCTTGATATGAA
>PXDL01000038.1 GCA_003566395.1 Balneolia bacterium
GCACACGGAGAAACCCCATATGTGAATAAGAGGTAGAAACTCTTTTTCCCACTTTCCATCTGAAACTGTTCTCTGTTACTGTTCACTGTAACCTGTAACCTGTAATCAGTCCGCACAAAAGGTAAAGGATGCTTGTTTCGAGATCGGAACTACAAGGTTACTGACAACCATTAGGCTTCAATTCAGATGTACTCAAAAAAATATCCACACCCTAAGCCTATCTTTGGTTTTTTGGAATTCGCCGGGTTTTATCCGGACATCGGCAATAAACTATATTGATATTGCAATATACAAATTAGTTTTTACTATTTTACCCCTATCCGCATAAGGGCAAAATGAAACCTCTACATCTGTATTCCGGTGGATTCAACGCCTTTAAATTATTATACTCATCATCATCAAAATAATTTACTATGAAGTGCAAATTATTAATTTTTGCCGTTTTAGCAGGCAGCATTATATTCATTTCATGCGATTCCAGCCGTGAGCAGGCATCCGATGCAAAAGACTTCCCGAACGTATCCGAAGCAAAAATTGACTCCTTAATCAATCTCATGACACTTGATGAAAAGTTAGTACTTATTCATGCCGGTTCTTCTTTTACTTCAGGGGGAATACCACGGCTGAACATCCCCGAACTTGTTAAATCCGACGGTCCCCATGGTGTGCGTCACGAAGATGGGCGCGGATGGGCTGCACTGGATGATGCCGACGATGAAGCCACCTATCTTCCCGTGGTAATTTGTCTGGCCTCTACATGGAATAAAGATTTGGGATATGAGTATGGCGTGGTCCTGGGCAATGAAGCCAAAGAGAGGGGTAAACATGTATTACTGGGACCCGGAATCAACATCATCCGCAGCCCACTTAACGGAAGAAATTTCGAGTACCTCAGTGAGGACCCTTTCCTTACCGGAGTAATGGCTGTGGGGTATGTGAAAGGCTTACAGGAGCAGGGTGTGGCCGCTTGTCCAAAACATTTCGCCGCCAATAATCAGGAAACCGATCGCCATAATATAGACGTACTTGTAAGTAAGCGGGCACTGCACGAAATTTATTTTCCCGCTTTCAGGGCTGTCGTTCAGGATGGCGGCGCATGGAGTATCATGGGGGCATACAACAAAATAAACGGGCAATACACCACGCATCACGAATACCTCAATAATGTGGTATTAAAAGGCGAATGGGGATTTGACGGCGCCGTGATTAGCGACTGGGGTTCGGTAAAAGATACCCGTGAAGCCTTGCTGTACGGAACCGATATAGAAATGGGGACTGAATTGCTCAGGGACTTCAATAATCCTGAATATGATGAATTTTACCTGGCACGTCCTGCTAAAGAGATGATAGAGAGCGGTGAGATTGATGAAAGCTATGTGGATGATAAAGTGCGCCGCGTTCTACGTCTGTTGCAGCGTACCACGGCAATGGGCGAGCACGGCCCCGGGAAACGAAATGTTGAAGAGCATCAGCAGCTTGCACTGGAAGTGGCGCGGGAAGGTATCGTACTGCTCAAAAATGACGGCCTGTTGCCTCTGGATAAAAGGGAGATAAAAACCCTTGCCGTTATAGGTCATAATGCCACCCGTCTGTTTGCCGAAAGAGGGGGAAGTTCACAGGTTAACGCCCTTTACGAAATAACGCCTCTTGAAGGAATTAAGAATCTTCTGGGCGATGATGTTGAGGTGATGTATGCCGAAGGATACGAACCCTATTATGATGAAAGCCTTTTCAGAGGAGAAGGCGGGGATGCGGCCTCTCAATCCACTGAAAACCGACAGGAAGTTGAGCTTGCAAGGTCCGCTAATAAAGGTCTGATGGATGAAGCTGTCGCCCTCGCAGAAAAGGCTGACGCCGTTATTTTTGTAGGGGGATGGATTCACGGCCATGAAGGTATGCCGTGGGGCGAAGGCACCTATGATGCCGAGGCCCGAGACAAACTGAATCTCAAGCTGATTTTCGGTCAGGAAGAACTCATCAGAAAAATCAACAGCGTAAATGACCGGGCCGCAGTGGTGCTTATGGGTGGAAGTAATGTGGAGATGAACAACTGGCTGCCCGACACGCCCGCATACCTCCATGCCTGGTATCCGGGAATGGAAGGAGGCAGAGCCATCGCGGAAATACTTTTCGGAGAAATAAATCCTTCCGGGAAGCTGCCCATGACTTTTGCCGATTCACATGAGGAGTATCCTTCCCACAGTATCGGCGAATTCCCCGGCGACGGAACCGTTGACTATGCTGAAGATATTTACGTAGGCTACCGCTACTTCGATACCCATGAAAAGCAGGTAGCATTTCCGTTTGGGTTTGGGCTCTCATACACATCATTTGCATTTTCCGATCTCAAAGTAACCCATAGAGATGACAAAGTCGTGGTTCAATGCACCGTTACCAATACCGGAGACAGAGATGGCGCAGAAGTTGCTCAGGTTTATATCCATCCCAAAAACCCCTCCGTTGACAGGCCCGTACGTGAGTTGAAAGGTTTCGAAAAAGTAGAGCTTGCTCCCGGAGCTTCGGCCACCGTTACCATTGAACTTGATAAGACCGCGTTTAAATTCTACCATCCTGAAGAGCTTAAATGGGTGCTCGAATCCGGCAGTTACGAAGTGCAGGTGGGCAACTCTTCGCGCGATATAGAACTCAGAGAAGAAGTTATGCTGTGACCAAATCCGGGAGGCAGGCTACATATACGTTTTTTCAAAGTCATATAGAAGGCTTTGTGGATAATCAGGCAACATCCCCGATCTTGACAAGTTCTAAATGAAAGCCGCTAAAGGACACTTTTCCTAACTATTGCATATTTATGAAGAAGAAATATTACAACGAGGAATTAAAAAAGCTACAGATTGAACTGGCCAAGTTGCAGAAGTGGGTAAAAGCAAAGGGGTTGAAAGTAGTGGTGGTTTTCGAAGGCCGGGACGCAGCGGGAAAAGGAGGCACGATAACGCGGATAACAAGGAGAACGAATCCCCGCATTTGCCGGGTAGTGGCGCTTGATAAGCCTACCGAGAACGAGCAGTCACAGTGGTATTTTCAGCGCTATGTAAAACATCTTCCGTCCGCGGGAGAAATCGTGCTTTTCGACCGAAGCTGGTATAACCGGGCCGGAGTGGAGCGGGTGATGGGCTTCTGCACCGAGGATCAGGTAAAGGAGTTTTTTCGAACGTGTCCCGAATTTGAACGAATGCTGGTACGCTCGGGCATCATCCTGATAAAATACTGGTTTTCAGTCTCCGAAGATGTTCAGGAAGAGCGTTTTCGGTCGCGCATGGAAGACCGCACAAAACGATGGAAACTCAGCCCGATGGATCTTGAATCGCGCAAACGGTGGGTGGAGTATTCCAGGGCAAAGGATGATATGTTCCGCTATACCGACATCAAGCAGGCCCCCTGGTATGTGGTAAACGGCAACAACAAGCGAAAGGCCCGGCTCAACTGCATCCATCATCTGTTGAACCAGATTGATTATGAAGATCTTACCCCGTCACACATAGAACTCCCTGAAAAGCAGAAGAACACCAGCTACATCCGTCCGCCGATCAGTGAGCAAAATCATATCCCGGAAGTTTACTGATCAGTGGCCCGGTAACTCAGTACATGATTGGCCGGAACCATATAGATTTCGCGAGGTTTATAAATCAACGTACGTGATACGGAACACCATTTAAGGCGAACTAAAAGCCACTTGTGAACCAACCAATCCGGCCGATTATCATGCGCAGCTACGCTTTTCTCCCGATTCTTCTGTTCTCTTTCCTGCTTTCAGGTTCTGCCAATCATCCCCCTGCAGCTCCCGCTGAAACTACATGGAGTGGGGATTCCGGCGACATTACGCCTGCCATAGAATCCAAAGTTCTAAACCAATACTATTTCGGTGAGCTAAAGACAGAACCGGACCGTAACTACTTCAATCCGGATGAACCCATCACCATTTTCTATACGAACCGCGGTTTCGATTCGGTCTGGATTATTCGTAGCGGACTTGAGAAGCTCAGGCGAGGCGAATGGGTTTCAGTGCCGCCCCGCAGGGGCACTTACTCTTATAATCCTCCCTCTCCCAACCGGCCTCCCCGGTTGCGTGAAGTCAGGTCGGGTGAAAGCTTTACCTATACATTTCCGTCC
>PXDL01000328.1 GCA_003566395.1 Balneolia bacterium
CCGAGCCAGGCCATGCCGACACCTGCCATAATTACAAGCATCGAGAGCAATTCGGGAAAGCTCGGCAGCTCATCAAAAAAGAAAGCGGCAAGAATAATGGCGAAAACTGGCTCGGCAAGAATGAGGGTTGAAAGCAAAGTGGGCGCCACATATTTAACGCTGTAGTTTATGGACCCGTGACCCAGTATCTGAGGCCCGAGGGCCAGCGCAATTCCGCATATCCATGCAGCAAGGCCGGCCTCAAACGAAACCCCGAGCAACAGATAGACAAGCACGCACGCTATAGCCGTGCCGGCATAGACCCTGAAAATAAAGTCAAGCCAGCCGCTGGTTGTTCTGAGCTTACGGCTCATGAGCAGGTAAAACACGAAAAACACGGCAGCTATAATAGCAAACAGATTGCCCATAACCGGATCCGAATAGGTGGCGGCAGGATCGGTATCCATCACCCCGAGCAGAGCCGAACCTCCGAATGCCGTAAATACACCCAGCCAGGTAATTCTACCGAATCGTCCCGAACCCGAAACCGACTCCACTACAATAAGAATTACCGGATGAATAGTTACAAGCACCGAAGCCGAGGCCACCGATGTATATACCAGAGAGGCGAACCAAAAAATGAAATGCAGCGCCAGAAAACTCCCCGCCGCCAAAGCGTACATGGTTTGAGAACGGTTCCATTTTTTAACCTTTCCTGTACTTCGGCCCCGAAGCCAGAACGGCAACAGAATTAATGCGGCGGATACGGTTCGTATCGTAGCCAGGAGTACAGGGTGCACATCGCCGGCGAGCCGCACAAGTATGGGAGCAAAGGCGAAGGTCGCCATTCCCGCTCCCAGCAACAGAATTAGTTTTAGGTTCGACGGATGCGACTGATCCAAAACGGATTACCTGATTCGGTCCATCGATTTTATAAGCTTGATGTCGTTCTTGATGCCCCGGATGGCCATAAATTCAAACATAAGTGCCAACAGCAACAGCATCACCCCGCTCAGCTCCCAAATAGAGTCTCTGTAAAGCCGCCCCATGCTAAAAAAAATGCCCGATGCCGCCCCGAATGACACAACCTGAAACAAAATAGCATAGGAAATAACCTGTATCTGCCGCTGACGGTTTTTGTAAAGCAGAATCGCCCAGCCCGCAAGGACGGCAGCAAACGCACATGAGGCTGCTACCAGCGGCAACAGCCAGTCGCCCGGATCGGTCCGCACGTGATAAAAAAGCGGATTAAAAAAGAAGAGAATGTTAAACAGAATGGCTATCGCGAGATAGACGGTTTGAATGCGCTGTATCACAAATACTTATTTTTTTGCCCGAATTCTGCTCCGGGCGGTTCACGGTGGAAAAACGTTCCGCATACCGTGTGCACGCGGGTAGAGGCGCTAAAGATAAGATTTTATGCTATCATTTTTGAGCAACTTCGCATTCCCTTATATTGATTGTTTCTATCTGTGCCCTGGCTGACCGCACGGGCCTTTACCAAACATCCTCCCATGTATCGCGTAGCGCTGCAAAATTTTGAAGGACCGCTCGATCTGCTGCTTTTTTTTATAAAGCGTGAGGAGGTCGAAATACAAGACATCCCGATTTCCAAAATTACCGATCAATTCATCGATTACCTTGGTGTTCTGGAAGAGCTGGACCTTGAAATCGCCAGTGAATTTATTTTAATGGCCGGAACCCTCATGTCGATCAAGGCAAAAATGCTGCTGCCGAGGCCGGAAACCGACGCCGACGAAATTGATGAGGAAGACCCGCGCTACGAGCTGATACAAAGTCTGCTCGAATACAAACGCTTCAAAGAGATGGGAGAAGAGTTCCGGGTTTTTGAAGCCGGAGCCGGCCGCGAATATTTCCGGGCCAACTTCCGGCCCGACCAGGTCACCAAACCCGAAAGCGGGGAGCCGCTGCGCGATGTCACCCTCATAGACCTTATGGCCGCCATCCGCGATGTGATGTTCCGCAGGCACGAGGAAGACCCGGTCCATGAAGTTGACAAGCCGGAGACAAATATTGAGGAGATGTCTGAAAAAATCCTCACTCATCTAACCCGCTACGGACGTACCGCTTTCATCACCCTGTGCGAGCAGGCCCCGAACAAAGGCTTTGTCGTTGTAGCCTTCCTTTCGATTCTCGAGATGGCCAAAGAAGGTCAGCTTCATTTATTCATCGCTGAAAACAATCACTTCGATTTCTACGTTGATATCCCGCGTCAGGAAGCCGGAACACTGCGTAACCGCGTTCTTCAGGACACGTGAGTCCCCATTAATTAAGAATAGCACTATGAGCCCGATTCGTAAGACTGCATCAATCTTTGCACTGGTTTTTCTGTTTTTTTGTGATGATGCCTTTACAACAGCCTCCGGCAACGGAACCGAAAACAGAAATCTGGATTTTTTCGAGTTCCGTACTTTGATTACCTCTGATTTCCTGGAACAACATTTATCAGTTTTTTCCAGTGATTCTCTTATGGGCCGCGGTACCGGTCAGGCCGGTATCAGGATGGCCGCCGATTATCTGGCAAATCAGCTTGCGGCTTTTGATGTTACCCCGCTCGGCGACGACGGCACCTATTTTCAGCATTTTAATCTTGAGGCCGAACGTACCCGCGAAATTATTTATTCCCTGAAATCTACCGCCGACGCCGATAGTACTACAATCTGGACCGAAACGGCGTCATCGGGTTCACCCGCCCGTCTGTACAATGAATTTGCCGGTGAAGTAAGCCTGTCCGGAGGCATCAGCTTTGCCGGACTCGGGATTCGTGATCCCGAATCCGAAACCGATCATCTGGCGGATGCGGGAGCAGCCGGAAACTGGGTGCTTATCTTCAGAGATTACCATGAAGATGCCGAAAAAAACGAACACGCCGAATCCTTGCTTGAAGACCGCATATCCAACCTCCTCTTCCGCGAACGGGTCCGCGGCGTACTGGTAATTGAACATTTTGACTCCGAAATCTTCACACACGAAGCTCTTCGCCGCAGTACACTCATCGGCAAACCCACGGCCATCAGGCTGCCCGACCGGGGCGGACGCGGCTCGTTCAGCACCGGCGTAAAAAGTGTTCATCCGGAGCTGGCCGCCGATCTCCTCGGTCTGGATTCGGTTGACGAACTCCGGGAATTGCACTCCGTCATCTCAACCGATCCCGCTGCGTTTCGGGGAAGCCGCCTGCCCTATTATCTGAGTTCCGAAGCCGCCCGGGAATCCATCACCCTGCAGGAAAAAAACGTGCTTGGTTTTGTGGAAGGCTGTCATCCGGAACTGAAAGAGGAAGTAATTGTGATGACGGCTCATTACGATCACATGGGTATCGGTCAGCCTGACGAAACCGGGGATATGATTTTTAACGGGGCCGACGACAACGGCAGTGGAACCGTCACCACGCTGGCAATGGCCAATACCATTAAACAGGCAAAAGAGCAGGGCTACTGTCTCGACCGCAGCATCTTATTTCTGTTTGTGGCGGCAGAAGAGCACGGGCTGCTCGGTTCGCGCTACTATTCTGATAATCCCGTAATTCCGATCGAGCAGACCGTGGCGAATTTCAACCTGGATATGTTCGGGCGCATCGACTATGAGTACGAGGAGACCGGGAAAGATTACATTTATATTATCGGGGCCGAAATTATTTCCTCTGATCTGGATCAAATGTTGAAGCAGGCCAATAGCCAAACAGAAAATCTGATTCTCGACATGCGGTATAATGATCTTGACGACCGTAATCAGTTTTACCGGCGCAGCGACCACTGGAATTTCGGGCGGCTTCAGGTTCCGTTCATTTTCTTTTTCTCCGGTTTGCACGATAACTATCACCTGCCGTCGGATACGATTGATTTGATTCCTTTTGATCTGCTTGAAAAACGCGCGCGCCTCATTTTTGCCACGCTGGTAGAAGTTGCCAATGCACCTGAGCGGCCGGTAGTGGACAATCAGCAGTTTATACAGCGTACACGTGGCAGCCGCTAAGCTTCAGCACGGCTTCATTTTGTCGGGTCATATTTTCTGCAGCCTGTCAGAATTTCGACAGTTTGCACTCTTTTTATATGCAAAAACTGCCCTGATCGTACGTTTAAGAGCTTATCTTGCGTACAGGCATAATTTTTGTTAGCGCATTTCCGG